>JACQVA010000216.1 GCA_016210005.1 Deltaproteobacteria bacterium
CGAAAGCGGGAATCCACGGCGCCGTTCCGTTTGCTGGCCAGGATGTAAACGCAGAACTGCTTGTCCATAGCGCCAAACGCCAAACTGGATTCCCGCTTTCGCGGGAATGACGGCCATAACACCGAACCACGTTACCCACAACTTTGTCGCGCACCCTTGGCATTTGCGGATAATCGCCGCAGCGGACACCGGCACCACCCGGCGCGCTGCTGCTTACGGTTGTGGTACGCTGCCACGGAGTCTAGGCGAGGTGCTCATGCTCCATCTCATATATTGTTTACGCCGTTTGCCCCATCTCTCGCGCGCCGAGTTTCAACGCTATTGGCGCGACACCCATGCCCCGCTGGTCAAGCAGCATGCGGCGACTCTGGCGATCAGACGCTACGTGCAGGCGCACACGGTGGCGCCGGCGCTCTCCCTGGCAATCGCCGCCGCGCGCGACGCCCCGGAGCCGTTCGACGGCGTCGCCGAGCTGTGGTTCGACCTCGAAGAACTGACCGCGGCCGTGCAGACCCCCGCCGGCAGCGAAGCCGGCCGCGCACTGCTCGAAGACGAACGCCGCTTCATCGATTTGGCGCGCTCGCCAATCTTCTTCGCCGCAGACTACCCGGTGATCGACTTGGCGTGAAAGATCGCCGGCGATCAGAACAGCTCAGCCGCCAACGGTCTGTCCGCTGCCGCCACATGCGGTGCCGTCACAAATACAAGCACGCCGGCCGCGGTTAGAAGCAAGCCGATCCATTGTTGAGCAGTTGGCACCTCCCCCAGCAGCAGGAAGCTGGCTGCCAGCGACAGCAGCGGAATGGACGGCACCACGATGGCCGTGGTTCGCGCCAGGTCTAGCCGCGCTATGGCCTGGTACCACGCCAACGTACCGGCATAGCTGAGCACCACTCCCTGCACTGCCAGTAGCGGCAGCTGGCGCAAGAGTTCGGTCGCCGCCGGCAGCGAAGACACCCCGCCACTTGCGAGCCACGCTAGCGCCAGCAGCACGCTGCCGTTGATGTAGCGCGCACCGGTCAGCACCGACGGCGAAACGCCGGCCAGCCCGCGCAACACAACGAGGTGCGAGAGCTGCCAACACAACGGCGTGGCCAGGAGGATCCACACGCCACTGGATGGCGCTGCTCCCACGCCGCCGACCGCCAGGGCGATCCCCAGCAGCAGCATCGCGGTGGCAGCGAGCCGCCGCCGCGACGGCCGGTGCCCCAATGCAAGCCACGCCAACAGCAACGAGTACGCCGGCTCAGTTTGCAAACACAGCACGGTTTCGATCGCGCTGGCTCGGCGCGCACCGAGAAAGAACAACAGGTGCGCCCCGGCAGTCCCTAGCGCCCCGACGAGGAGCAGACGCGGCCCAACCGTGCGCCGTACCAGCACCGTCACCTTGCCCTGCACACTGAGCACAACCACGGCGCACAGGCCGGCGAACGCGCTCGTCATCGCCGCCACGAACAGCGGCTCGGCACGGCCCGTCGTCAGCTTCGCCAGCGCCGGCACAAAGGCGCCGTTGACGGCGCACAACGCCGCGAACAGCAGCCCCAGCTGCTCCTGCTGCCGGGTCATCCGCGCCTAACCTTCTCGGCTTGCACCGCCATTGCCGGCCGGTGTATCGGCTCGGCCCTGGCGCTGCAACCGCCGGCGATTTCACACCCGTCAGCAATGGCTAATGCACTCCTGATTGCTCGGTGCACCCGGCTGAGCTACTGCCTACCCACGGGCGTACAGGCAGCAGGCGGCGATGCAGTTCGATAGCGTTCAAATCGGCGTGCCAGAGCTGACGGTGGCGGCGCGTGACTACGCCTTGCTCCTGGGCGTGACTCCTGAACCCGCCGGGAGTGAAACCCGCCGGTTCCAGCTTGGCCATGGGGCAGTGGAGTTGGAGCTTGGCGAGCCCGCTACGCGCTCGTTGTGCTTTGTGGGCGGGCCGGAGACCAGCTGGCCGAGCGGCCGCGAGTCATTTCACGGGCTGGATGTGCGGGTAGAACCGGCCATCGGAGTCCCACCACCGCGCACATGCGCCGCAGCGGGGGTGGAGGCAATCGATCACCTCGTGATCCATTCGCCGGATCTGGATCGGGCGATTGAGTTGTGGCGCGACCGCTTGGGCATCCGCCTCGCCCGCTCGCGCGAGTTTCCTGAGCGCGGCTTACGAATGGCGTTCTTCCGTAGCGCGGGCGTCACGCTCGAGTTTGTCAGCTCGTTGCCGCCACCAGCCCAACCGGCCGGGCCTGACCGGCTCTACGGCATCGCCTATCGGGTGCCGTCACTGGCAGCGTGCCGGGCGCGGCTTATCGCAGGCGGCGTCGATGTCGGCGCTGTCCGTCCGGGCCACAAGCTCGGCACGCTCGTCGCCAGTGTGCGCTCAGGTACGGCCGGTGTGCCCACCTTGCTGATAGAGGATCCCAGCCGGGTCAGTCACTCACCGTGAGGCAGCGCCGTTACGCGGCCCGCGATCAGCAGTTGCGTTAGCCTGCGGAATGATGTCACCTGGCGTCGATTCGTAACAGCTGCTTCGAGGAGAAGGACGATGCCGATCGACAAGGATCAGTTCCGGCGCGTGCTCGGCCACTTGGCCGTGGGTGTCACGGTGGTCACCACACGCAGTGCGGAAGGTACGCCTCATGGCCTGACGGTAACCTCGTTCACCTCGCTGTCGCTGTCGCCGCCCCTGGTGCTGGTGTGCATCGACAAGACCGCGGAGAGCTATGATCATTTCCGCTCCGGCGTATTTGCGGTGAACTTGCTGGCGGAGGGCCAGGATGTGATCTCGCAACGATTCGCCAAATCCGGTGGTGACAAATTCAGCGAGACCGATTATCGCTGGGGCACAACCGGCGCGCCGATATTGGCGGGCACCCTCGGTTGCCTCGAGTGCCGCATCGCGCACGCATACGAGGGCGGCGACCACACCATTTTTGTCGGTGAGGTGGAAGCGGCTAACGCCAGCACTGGCGAACCGTTACTGTACTTTCGCGGCGCTTATCGGCGACTGGGTTGAGCGCTGGCCGCTATCAGCCGGCGGCCGCAGCAGCGCTCGGGTGTGGGTAGGCCGATAGACAGTCTCACTCCATCTTCTGCATCCACTGGTACGTTGGATGGTTTGTCCAGGCCAATTTGCGCCGCGGGTTGCTAACCACTGACACATCGGCCAGCACTCGGGTCTGGCAGGCCAAGCGATACTCGGGGCCTTCCCAGCCGAGTTTGGCTTCCTCCGCCGGAGTCCGCTCCGACACCGCTCGCAAGTCGTCAACCTTGACACGGCAGGTGCCGCACAGCCCGTTGCCGAAGCAGTTGATCAGGTTGTTGGGGAAGACCTGGAGACCGATCCCGTGCTCGATCGCAATCCGGCGCAAATTCGCACCGGCGGGACAGTGTAGGGACTGGTTCTGCTTGACGAAGTAGACGGTCGGCATTCGGTTGGAGCCCTCCTTGGCGGCGAGGTGCATAGCAAAGGCGGCCTGCCGCTGCAAAACCCCCCATCGCCCTTGGTCCGGCACAGGACCAGGCAGGTGACTGGTAGCGATTGGTAGGCGCCGAGTCGCCGATTCCCGCTTCGGTGTCACGGCTCAGTCGTAGTCGCCCAAAAGCGCTAAACCGTGACGCGGCCTGTGAGCGTATGACACCGCGAAGCTGTGCGTCCTCGCCATCGCCGAAGGGGCATGTGGGTTGCTCCAGGTTAGCAGCGCCATGACAAGGTATGCACGCCTTCGTTCCCGGCCTGGCACCTCGCTGGCCGACTGCTGGGCCAGTCGACTGCGGTGTCAGCGCGGCTTTACGCTTGCCGACTCACTGGTGGGATGCCTGCTGATCATGATCAGCGTGGCGGGCTTGCACACCGTGGGCATGACGGCGCTCAATGGCAACCTGCTCGCCAGACAGAACGACCAGGCCGCTGCTCTGGCCGCGCAAAAGATCGAAAACATCAAGCAGAGCGGGTACGACGCCGCGACCACGGGCACGACTACGGAGTCCAACCTCAATGCTCAAGGAAACACCCCCGGCCCGTTTGCGCGCACTACCGCCATCACCGCCGGGCCCATCGCCAACACCAAGCAGCTACAGGTGAGTGTGACCTGGAACAACCAAGCGGCACGCACGCTGACGCTGACAAGCTTGATCACTTCGGCCGGCTAACGAACTGAGGCAGAGCTGACATGATTCGAAAACGCACCAGGCAACGCGGCAACTCGCTGGTGGAGCTGATGGTCGCCACCGTCCTGCTCACCATGCTGCTGGGAGTGATCTACTCGGCCTTTGCCTCGCAGGGCCACACCTATGCCGCCCAGACGCAGTTGACTGAAACGATGACCGGTGTGCGAGCGGCACTCCAGGTGATGACGGATCAGATCGCCCTGGCGGGCTACGGCGTGCCGTCGGCCAACTCGCCGTCAACGGCAACGAAACTTGTCACCGCTACCTCCTCGACGTTGACCTTCGTGGCCAACATCAATTGCGTGCAGAGCTTCCTGAGCGCCGGCGCCAGCAAGAACGCCGGCAGCATCCAGCTGGTATCGAGCGCCGGCTTCGAAGTGCAAGATGCCATTTACGTCAGCGACGGCTCCAACTGGTACTCCGGCGCCGTCAGCTCGATGAACGGTAACACACTGAACGTTACGCCCGCCCTGACATTCGCCTTTGCCGCGGGTACACCGGTCAACCCGGTCAACAGCGTGACGTTTCGATTTGAGGATGGCCGGCTAAAACGCAACGATCAGAGCGTTGCCGGCAACGTCACCGGGATCACCTTCACCTACGACTCGGCGCAGCTCTCGGCCATCCGCCGCATCGGCGTGACGCTGTCAGCACAGACCCGTTCGCTCGTGGGCAGCAACGGCCAGCCACTGGCGGTGAGCTTGAGCACCGAGGTGGCACCGAAGAACTTGGGGCTCTGATGCGCCCGCGCCACCACCGACAGTGGACCAACCAGCGGGGCTCGGCTACCGCAGTTGCCCTCGGCATCAGCACGGTCTTGTTGGTCGTCGGGGCCGGCACCGCCGGCTACGTGGTCGATCAACTGCGGGCCACCGGCGCCTCGCGACAACGCGCGGCCGCCTTCTATCTGGCCGATGCGGGAATCGCGCAGGCCACCGCTTGGTTCGCCAACCAGAACTACACCCTGCCCGCCACCGGAACGTCTCTCAATAACGTCGTGCCGGTGACCCTTGCCGGCTCAAACACCGCGGTGGTGTTGCCCGCCACCCACCCGAACTCGTACACCGACTACGCCGGGCAGCAGCAGTCAGACGTGGTCACGAGCTACAACAGCACCGTCACCGGCCAGACCCTTGGAGCCGGCAGCTTTTCCGTCACTGCGACGTTGATTTCGTTGCAGCCGGAGCAGTGGGAACTGCTCGCTACCGGCCAGCAGGGAGGGGCACAACAGCGGGTCGGAGCGCTGCTGCGTCGTGACCCGGCCAATCCCTTCAGCAATGCCTTGTTCGGTCGGCAGTCGGTGACATTGAACGGCAATGCCGCCACCGACAGCTACGACTCCACACTCGGCAATTACGGCGGCGCCAACGTGAGCCAGAACGGCCACGTGCGCAGCAACGGCCCGGTAACGCTCAACGGCAATGCGACGGTCAAAGGGAATGCGATGCCGGGGCCAAACAACGTGGTGACGCTCAACGGTAATGCCGCGGTGACCGGCTCGACCACTGCCGCCAAGCAGCCGATGACGCTCGGCGCCGCGCAAGTCCCGGCCGGCACCACCTATCTCGGCAGCATCAATCTTTCGGGCAACAGCGCCATGACGCTCAATCCCGGCACCTACACCGCCGCCAGTATTTCCCTGAGCGGCAATGCCAGCCTGACGATCAACAACGCCGCCGGCCCGGTCTACCTCTACGTCACCGGCACCGTGAGTGCCTCGGGCAACGGTATCGCCACCGGCAGCAACGACAGCACCCGCTTCATTCTCTACCAAATCGGCGGTTCCAGCGTAGCTATCGTCGGCAACGGTCTCTTCCGGGGCGGTGTGTACGCTCCTGACTCCAACCTGGCGGTGAGCGGCAACGGCGATCTCTACGGCTCCTTCGTCGGCAATCAGATCAGCATCAACGGCAATGGCGGCATCCACTACGATCAGAAGCTGCAAAGCATAACCGGCCCGCCGGGCCCGCTGCTGACCGTGTCGTGGTGGCGGCTGCCCGGTTGATCGCCAAGCCCGCCGGCCTGGCCCCGCCGTCGCAGCGCATCAGGCCACGGCGGCGGCTCTCGCCCCGGTTCTTTCCCGGGTAATGCTCGGGCGGTTGACCGTCTTCCGGCTCAGGCTATAAGATTCGCCCACCTTGGATACCAATAGGACACTCGGGGCGATTGTGATGGCCGCCGGCCTGGGAACGCGGATGCGCTCGCGCGTTGCCAAGGTCCTGCATCTACTCGCGGGCACGCCGCTCATCCGCTACCCGCTGATGGCACTCGCGGCGTTGGACGCCGAGCCCGTCGTGGTCGTGGTCGGCCACCAAGCCGAGGAGGTGATGGCGGCCTGCGGCGCACCGAACACCCGCTTTGCCCGCCAGCGCGAGCAACGGGGCACCGGCCATGCAGTGCAATGCGCAGCCGCGCAGTTGCCGGGTTTCGATGGCGACCTGCTGATCCTGCCTTCGGATTTGCCGTTGCTGAAGGCCGAGACGATCGCGTCGCTGGTAGCCGCGCAGCGAACCTCCGGGGCGGCGCTCTCTTTGTTGACCGCCACGGTGGCGGAACCGGCCGGCTTCGGCCGCGTTGTGCGCGACGCCGGCCGAGTGACGCGCGTGGTCGAGGATCGCGACGCAACTGCGAACCAACGCGCCATCCGCGAAGTCAACGTCGGCGTGTACTGCGTCGCTTCTGCTTTTCTGTTCCCGGCCTTGGCGCGCTTGCGGCCGGATAATGCGCAGGGGGAGCTGTACCTCACCGACATCATCGGCGAAGCGGTTGCGGCCGGCCAGGCGATTGCCGGCGTTCCGGTGGCCGAGGCCGAGGTGGCGCAAGTCAGCACGCGTGCCGATTTGGCACGGGTCGAACGGGCGCTGCGCGCGCGGACGGCCGAGCTGTGGATGAACGAGGGAGTAACGCTCGAGGATCCCGACACCACCGCCATCGGGCCGCAGGTGAGCATCGGCCGCGATACCGTGATCGGCCCGAATGTGATCTTGCGGGGCCGCACGCAGATCGGCAACGATTGCCGCCTCGACGGCAGCGCGCGGATTATTGACGCCACCATCGGCAACTCCGTGCACATCAAGTTCGGTGTTGTGATTACCGAGGCGCGCGTCGGCGATCGCAGCTCGGTCGGGCCGTTCGCCCAGTTGCGTCCGGGCACACACCTAGCCGACAACGTCCACATCGGCGACTTCGTCGAGACCAAGAACGCGATCCTGGGCAGCGGCACCAAAGCGCATCATCTCGCCTACCTCGGCGACGCCGAACTCGGCCGCGAGGTCAACGTCGGGGCCGGTACGATCACGTGCAATTACGACGGCTTTCGCAAACACCGCACCGTGGTGGGTGACCGCGTGATGATCGGCAGCGACAGCCAGCTGGTGGCACCGGTCACGCTCGGCGATGACGCTTACGTAGCCACGGGCACTACGGTGATGAAGGACGTTCCCGGCGGCGCACTGGTGTTCAACGACAAGCAACAAAGCACCCGCCCCGGCTGGGTCGCCGCCCGCCGCCGGCGTGAGACGCAAGCGGCGCCGCCGCCGCCGGCTGCCGCCGCCAAGCCCACCCGGCCCGCGCGCAAGCGCGCTGCGGCCAAGCCGAAACGCGCGGGCAAGCAGCCGCGCTAAGCGAGCGATAGGGGACTCAACTATGTGCGGGATCATGGGCTATGTCGGCGACCGCGACGCCAGCTTCATTCTCTTTCAAGGGCTGAAGCGCTTGGAGTACCGCGGCTACGATTCGGCGGGGATCGCGGCCGCCGGCGACGACGGCCGCATCGACGTACGCCGCTGCGTCGGCAAGCTCGACAATCTCGAGCGCCTGTTGCGTGAGTCGCCCGTGCACGGCACCATCGGCATCGGCCATACGCGCTGGGCCACCCACGGCCGGCCTTCAGACCACAACGCCCATCCGCACCGTGCCGGCCACGTGGTGCTGATCCACAACGGCATCATCGAGAACTACCTGGCGCTGCGGGCCACCTTGCTGGCCAAGGGACGTAAGCTGACTTCCGAGACCGATACTGAGATCATCTCGCATCTCATCGATGACTGGATGCAGCAGGGGTTGGATTTCGTCAGCGCGACGCGCCGCACCCTGCAACAGCTCGAAGGCTCCTTCGCCATCGTCGTCATGTGTGACCTCGAACCCGACAAGCTGCTGGCGGCCAAGAGCGCCACGCCGATCGTCATCGGGGTGGGCGAGAACGAGAACCTGATCGCGTCGGATATTCCGGCGCTGCTTGACCATACCCGTAACGTGCTCTTCCTCGACGATGGCGAGATGGCGGAAGTCACCCGCGATCACGTGGCGCTTTCGACCTTTGCCGGCGTGCCGGTGCAACGCGCCACGCGGCGAGTGACCTGGGACCCGGTTACGGCCCAAAAGGGCGGCTATAAGCACTTCCTGGCCAAGGAGATCCACGAACAGCCCCAGGCGGTGATCGACACCATGCGCGGCCGGCTGGAGCTGGAAGCGGGCGACGTCGCGCTGCCCGACCTCGAGCGCGACTGGTGGCGCCGGGTCGAACGCATCACTTTGGTGGCGTGCGGCACCGCCTGGCACGCCTGCCTGGTCGCCAAGTTCTACTTGGAGCAGCTCGCGCGGATTCCGTGTGACGTCGATTATGGCAGTGAGTTCCGCTACCGCGATCCGGTCGTCGACGAGCACACGCTGCTGATCGCAGTATCACAATCCGGTGAGACGCTCGACACCTTGGCCGCGCTCGAAGCCGGGCGCGATCGCGGCGGCCGCACGCTGGCGGTCTGCAACGTGGTCGACTCCTCGATCGCGCGCCGCGCCGGCGCCGTGCTCTACACCCATGCGGGACCCGAGATCAGTGTGGCCTCAACCAAAGCTTTCACCACCCAGCTAACCGCGCTGTTCCTGCTCGCGCTCTACCTTGGCCGGCGGCGGGGCACGGTGACAGCAGCGGCAGGGCGCGAGCTGCTCCAACACCTGGTGGCACTGCCGCACCACCTCGAGAGCATACTCCAGCAGGATACCGCGATCGAACACCTAGCCCGGCGCTACGAACACGCCCGCGATACGCTCTATCTCGGCCGCGGCATCAACTACCCGATCGCCCTTGAAGGAGCGCTCAAGCTCAAGGAGATCTCTTACATCCACGCCGAGGGCTACCCGGCCGGGGAGATGAAGCACGGCCCGATCGCGCTCATCAACGAAGAGGTTCCGGTGGTGTTGCTGCTGCCGCACGACTCGGTGTTCGCCAAGACCGTCGGCAACATGAAGGAAGTCGAGTCGCGCGGGGGCAAGATCATTGCGCTCACCGATGCCCCGGACCGCGACCTCGAAGCGGTAGCCACCGACATCATCCGCCTGCCCACCGTGCATCCGCTGCTGATGCCGTTGGTGCTGACAGTTCCGTTGCAGTTGTTCGCCTACCACGTGGCGGTGCGCCGCGGCACCGACGTCGATCAACCGCGCAATCTCGCCAAGAGCGTGACCGTAGAATAGGGGTAGTGGGGCGGGTGTTCGTCCCCGCCCCCTCCATCGCTTGGCACCGGGTGCGCGACAAATTTGTGGGTAACGTGGTTCGGTGTTATGGCCGTCATTCCCGCGAAAGCGGGAATCCAGTTTGGCGTTTGGCGCTATGGACAAGCAGTTCTGCGTTTACATCCTGGGCCAGCAAACGGAACGGCACGCTGTACATTGGGGTGACCTCACGGCTGGCAACGCGGGTGTGGCAGCATAAGAGCAAGGTAGTGGAGGGTTTTTCGGCCCAGTACGGCGTTGACAAGCTGGTCTACTACGAAGCGCACGGCTGCGCAGAGACCGCAATCGTGCGGGAGAAGCAGCTGAAGAAGTGGCGCCGCGCCTGGAAGACAGATTGCGTCCCTTTCGGCCATGGGCCTCGGCCTGACAGTACACAGTACTGTCAGACTGGTGAGGATTTGCCCAGTCGGCACGTTACCCACGGATTTGTCGCACACCCAGCCGCCGGCGGCGGCTCCCCTGATCCTTGATCTCGGCGCCGGAGTTCGTCATTATGCGCCGTGTTGTGGTGAACAAGCGTTCGTTTGCGGCGAACTCCCGAAAAGGCCGGCGCTGCGAACGTGCGGCCAATCCAGAACCAAGAAGAGGACAAGCACCGTGGCTAGGAATCCATTACACACGAAGCTGTGCGACTCACTCGGCGTCGAGTACCCAATTGTCGCCTTCACCCACTGCAAGGACGTCGCCGCGGCGGTCATCAATGCCGGCGGATTCGCCGTGATCGGCGAGACGCATCACTCGCCGGACGAGATCGAACAAGACATCAGGTGGCTCAAGGAAAAGATCGGCGACAAGAAATACGGGGTCGATCTGGTCTTCCCCGCCTCGGTACCGCCAGCGGGCTCGATCGAGGATCTGGTGAAGCAGATCCCGAAGGCGCAGCGCGATTACACCGACGACATCATCCGGCGCAACAATATCCCGCCGGCCAAGCACCGGCCGGAGTTGTACGACCTGCGCTGGATGACCCAGGACATGCCGCGCAAGCAGCTCGAAGTGGCGCTTGATCTGAAGGTGCCGGTGCTGGCGTCAGGTCTGGGCAACCCCGCCTTCGTGGTCGAGGCGGCGCACGCGCGCGGCATGCAGGTGTGGGGGCTCGTCGGCAAGGTGCGCCAAGCCAAGAAGGAACTCGAAGCCGGCGTGGACGTCATCGTCGCGCAGGGGATCGATGCGGGCGGCCACACGGGTCCGATCGGAACCTTCTCCATTGTGCCGCAAGTTGCGGCGATCGCGGGAGACAAGCCGGTGATCGCCGCGGGCGGCATCACGACGGGCCGGCACTTGGCCGGCGCGATCACCCTGGGCGCGTCGGGCGTGTGGTGCGGGACGTTGTGGCTGCCGTCACGCGAGTCCGACCGCGAGATGGTGATCAAGGAGCTGATTCTCAAGACCACGGCCGACAAGACCGCGTTCTCGGCCTGCATCTCCGGCTTCACCATGCGCACGGTGAAGAGCAAGTGGCACGAGGAATGGGAGCGGCCCGAGGCCCCGCCGCCGGCGCCGGCGCCGTACCAGTTGCTGCTGTTCGCCGAAGTCAAACAAGCCGTGATGGACCACAACCTAGAGCCGTTCATGACCGAAGCGGCGGGCCAGGGCGTCGATTTCGTCACCTCGATGAAGCCGTGCCGGCAGATTGTCTTCGACATGGTCGAGGAAGCTATGGGCGTGTTCGAGGATCTCTTCGGCGCGCCGCTGGGCGATGAGTAACACGGGCCGACGGCGCCCCGGCTGAGGGAATCGCATGGCGCACAACATCGTCGTCGAGCGGGATGTCATGGTGTCGATGCGCGATGGCGTGCGCCTGGCCACCGACGTCTACCGGCCCGACGACGGCGCCCGGCACCCGGTGTTGGTGAACGGGCATCCCTACGACAACGATCACTTCCTCGCCACGCACGAGCTGCTGTTCAGCCCGCTCGTCGGCGCCCAGCGCGGCTACGCAGTCGTCGTCCAGGAAGCCCGCGGCAGAGCCGGGTCCGAGGGGACGTGGCGTCCTTACGGCAGCGAAGGCGAGGACGCCTACGACACGGTGGAATGGGCCGCGGCCCAGCCGTGGTCGGATGGAAACGTCGGCCTGTACGGCGCCTGCGCGCTGGGCTGGACGGCGATCCAGGGGGCGGTCGAGGCCCCGCCTCACCTCAAGGCCGTCTTCGCCTACATGACCGCCACCAATTATCACAACGGGTGGACCTACTCCGGCGGCGCCTTCGAGCTGGGCTTCCAGCTATCCTGGGTCTGGACGATCCTGGCGCGGGACACGATTTCGCGTCTCGGCCTCGATCCGGCTGCCGCGGCGGAGACCGAGCGCAAGCTGGCAGAGGCGGCCCGCGACGTCAGAGGCTCGGCCCGCCATCTGCCGCTGATCGACTTCCCCGCCTATCAGCACGGGGCGGCGCCGTACTGGCGCGAGTGGCTGTCTCACCCGAGCTACGACGACTTTTGGAAGCGGGTAGACGCCGTGGCGCGTGCCCAGCGCATCGAGGTGCCCGTCCTGCACATGACCGCGTGGTACGACACCTGTTTGAAGGGGCATGTCGACCTCTACTCGGCGCTGCGGCACGGCGACGCGCGCGTCCGCGATCAGCACCGGCTGGTGCTCGGCCCGTGGGATCACAGCGCGTATTACAACAAACGACCCACCTGCGCGGGCGAGCGGGACTTCGGCCCGTCGGTGATGACCGGCCCCGACACGCTCGCACCGCTCGCCTTCCAGTGGTTCGACTACTGGCTCATGGGCAAGGGCGAAGCCTTCATGCCGGAGAGCAAGGTCCGCTACTTCCAGATGGGGGAGAATGTCTGGAAGGAGACTAACTCCTGGCCGCCGCCTCACACCGTTGCGCCCTACTACCTCCACAGCGCCGGTCAGGCCAATAGCCGCGCGGGTGACGGCGTGTTGAGCCTGGAACCGCCGCACACCGAGCCGGCCGACAGCTACATTTACGATCCGTTCGATCCGGTTCCCACCGCGGGTGGACGCAGCATGATCGACGTTCTGCCGGGAGTCGAGAACCAGGCGCGAGTCGAGGAGCGGCAAGACGTGCTGGTGTACACCACGCCTCGACTCGCGGAGCCCGTCGCCATCACCGGCCCGGTGTCCGTCACCCTGTACGCCAGCAGCAGCACGCCGGACACCGACTTCACCGCCAAGCTAGTCGATGTCGAGCCCAACGGGTATTGCGCCAACATCGCCGAAGGCATTGTCCGGGCCCGCTACCGCAACGGCTGCGATCGGGAAGAGTTCCTCGAACCGGGAAAGGTAACGGAATTCCGCATCGACCTGTGGGACATGGCCCACACCTTCAAAGTGAATCACCGCATCCGGTTAGAGATCGCCAGCAGCAACTTCCCGCGTTTCGACCGCAACCTGAATTCGCGCGTTACCCCGGCGCTCGGCAGCGCCGCCGACGCGCAAAAGGCGGTACAGCAGGTGTTTCACGACGCGCAGCATCCCTCTCGTCTCAACTTGCCCGTAGCGTCGTAGCCGATGCCGCGGCCGCCGGTGGCTCTGTGGGATCGGAAGCATCCTCATTCCACCACAAGTGCCGCCCTACGATTCCTCCCCCCGCGAGGACGCGGCCCCGGGGTGGCGTCCCGACGGAGGAGATGCGCCCGGCGGCTCGATGTGCCCTCCAAGCGCATCCGCACAATGAGAGCAGCGCTGGGAGCTGGCCTGACCGGCGTGAGTAGACTACGCTGCTTCAAACGCTCAGCAGTGCAGCCGGCATCATCCATGATTCGCGATCTCGGTAACGGACTTGTCTTGCGTCGGGCCACAGCCGCCGACGCGGAGGCGCTGGTCGCGTTCACGGCCGATGTCCTCCGCAATCAAGATGCGGACGAGCCTGATGCGCGCACGGCCGCGTGGACGCGCGACCTCGTCACCGGCCGCCATCCGACCTGCAGTACCGATGACTTCACGGTCGTCGAAGACCTGCGCATCGGTGCGATCGTGTCGGCGCTGTGTCTCATCTCTCAGACATGGTCGTTAGCTGGGCTGCCCTGTCGAGTCGGCCAAGTCGAGCTGGTCGGCACCCACCCCGACTATCGCGGCCGTGGCTTGGTGCGCCAGCAGTTCGAGATCGTGCACGACTGGAGCCGCCGCCGCCGCGAGCACTTCCAGGTCATCGACGGCGTCCCGTGGTTCTACCGCCAGTTCGGCTACGAGCCGGCGCTCGAACTGCGCGGCGGCGGCTCCATCGCCGTGCCGCCGGGCTTGCTCGCCCCCGTTGACGTCGAGCGCTATCGCGTTCGCCCCGCCACGGAAGACGACCTCGGGTTCATTGCACGTATCGGCGCGGCGACGGCGCCACGGTATCTCGTGACCTGTGTGCGCGACGAACCCCTGTGGCGCTACGAACTTCGCAGCCACGATGCGCTGAGCATGTATCGGCCCGAGTTGCGCATCGTCGAAGCCCGTGACGGCACGCCGCTGGGATTCGTGGCGCACTTACCGCGTCTGGTCGCATCCACGTTGTGGGTGCTCGGGTGTGAAATGGTGACCGAAGATCTGTACCGGGCCGCGGCCCCAAGCATCCTGCACGCTCTACAAACCGCGGGAGAGGGTTTTGCCGGGGGGGATGGCGGCGAGCGCTGTGAACGACTCGGCTTCTGGTTCAGCGCGCAGCATCCGTTCTATCAGCCTTTGCCCGCCGTGCGCGTGGAGCCGCCGTACGTGTGGCACATCCGCGTACCCGACTTGCCCGGTTTCCTGCGGCACCTTGCTCCGCTGTTGGAGCGCCGCCTCGCGGCGTCGGTTCATGCCGGCCATACCGGCACTCTGCGCCTGAGCTTCTATCGCGACGGGCTGCAGCTCACCTTCGATCACGGGCGGCTGGCGGCGGTGGCGCACTGGACCCAGCCGCGCGATCTCCTCGGCGTCGAGCGCGGGCAACTCACCGGCGCCCCTCGCGCCCACGGATCGTTTCCCGACCAGACGTTCCTGCAACTGCTGTTCGGCTACCGCTCCCTCGCAGAACTGGAATACGCCTTCCCCGACTGCCTGACCCGCAGCGATGCCGCGCGCAGCCTGCTGGCCGAGTTGTTTCCGAAGTGTCCCTCCAACGTGTGGGCGCTGCTGTAGCAGATGGGCTCACGCGTACATGATGCGCGTGATCCAGTCGGCGACCATGGCGGGCTTGGCCTCGCCCTCGATCTCGACCGTCATCGTGCGCGTCGTCTGGATCCACGGCGCCTTCAGCTCCGCCTTGGCGAGCACGCTGCGGGCGCGGATGCGGCTGCCCACTTTGACGGGGCTGACGAACCGCACCTTCTCGAAGCCGTAGTTGAGGCCCATGACGATGCCGGCGTAGCGCGCCGGATCGCCTTTGGGGATCGAGGTGTCGAGGTACGTCAGCAGCGAGAGCGTGAGAAACCCGTGGGCGATGGTGGTGCCAAACGGCGTTGCCTTGGCGGCCTCGGGATCGACGTGGATGAACTGATGATCAATGGTGACGTCGGCGAACTGATTGATACGCGCCTGATCGACCGTGAACCAGTCTCCGACGCCCTCTTCCTTGCCCACGCCAGCCTGGAACAACACGAAAGCCTTCTCTGCGTTTGTGCTCATGGCGGCGGGAGAGTACAGGCGCGGTGAAGTCCTGTCGAGAGGCTACACCGCGCCGCTCCGCGGCGCTCCAGGGAGCGACGGAAGGCGGGATCGCGCCCAGTGCTCTTCACCGCGGTGGCGTTCGCTTGCTCACTTCGGATCACGCGAACTTGGCCGGCTTGATGAAGACCGGCTTCCACGGCTTGCGGTGCCTGACCTGGGGAGTCTCTCCGCCGCCAGGAGTGCCACCCCTGATACGACATCATTGGAAACCCGCGGCCCCTGTTGTAAACTCAGCGCAACTCAGCGCTGGAATCAACCCGTTCGGCAGGCTCAGAAGCAAGACCAGGCAAGGGAGGGCACGATGATGGGGGGAACAGGGGCGGAGCAGACCACCGGCAATCGGCAAGCGCAGGCTTTGTCCCGGGTGCCAGGGCGAGTCTGGTCGGCTGGCTGCGATCAGAGCACAGCACGGCGTGCCGCCAAACAAGCGCTCGTGATGGTCGCGGTCGCTCTCTCAGCGATACTGCTCGCGCCGCCACCCACGCTGGCTCAGCCGCTGCTCTGCGACGCCGAACCTCCAGCCGGCGTGCCGCGCCCACTCTGGCTGGAGCTGGCGCCGCCCGCCGGCTCGGGTTACCCGGATTATCAGACCGTCTCCAACAACCTCCAGCTCATCCGCTCGATCAAGCTGCTGGCCTCCGTCGCCACCCGCGCGGCGCAGTCGCTGCAAGACCTCACAAGCGAGGTTGAAGACCCCGAGGCCGAAGGCCGCTGCGTCTGCTGCGTCAGCACCGGCTGCATCGTCCCCGAGTTCTACCTGAACCTGAAACGCAAGGACTGCACTGCGGCTCAGTGCACCGCCCTCGAAGGCCCCGACTACCCGATCTGGTTGCCGACCGACCTGTTCAAGAACAGCACCAACACCGCGCGCTTCGCTCTCAAGCAGATCGATTTCCTCGACAAACTGAAAGACGAGCTGAGCCAGATCGCGCAGGCTTTGCAAGCCCTCGGTTCCGACCTCGACAACCTGGCGGACCTAGTCCAGCAGTATCTCGACTACGTCGATCTACTCACCGAAGGTTACCACCTCGGCGGCTACTCCAGCGAGCGCCCGAATCTCCACCTCTGTGTCGGCTACGGTGGCCACGGCGCCTTTGCGGAGATGGCGAATCTGTTTGGCGAAGTCAGCATCGGCAGCCGCTACACCTCGCACAATCTCAGCGCGGAGCACCGCGCGCAGTTCCGCTCGGGCGGCTTCGCGGTCACGGCCTTCGGGCGCGCACTCAGCGTTCTGCCGGGTCTCGAGGCCAACGTGCAGATGGACGGCTTCAAGCTGTGGGATGCCGCCAGGCCCTTCGGGGTCGACCTGGGCGTGGCGGGCGATGTGACCTGCGCCAGCGGCCCGGGTTTCCGCATCGCCGATGTCGATCAGTACGACCTCTTCCACCTGATCGATCCGTCTACCGACCTCACCCCGTTCGACACCTCCGCCGACGGCTGCCTCCAGCCCGGCGAGTTCCTGATCAGAGACTTCTACGAGGCCACCTATCTATCGGCCGCTGCCGGCAGCTCGCACACCTGGCCACGCGCCGCCTTCCCCCATGACTGGGAGAAGCAGAACACAGCGCTGTTCTCGGCCGGTCTCAACCTGCCAATCGAAATGAAACCGATCGAAAAGCTCATCCCAGCGACGGGCATCGTGCTCTTCCCCGGCGCCACCCTGTATCCGAAGCTGACGCTGAAGGCGGGCGCGGCGTGGGAGCACAAGGCCTACGGCCTGCGGGAGCGGTTGCAGGATGCCGTCAACGAGAACCTGCCGCCGTCCGCCCAGCTCGGCCCCGACGACTTCGAGCGGCCGATGCATGCGCTGCAAGCCCCCGACGTGTCGGAAGACAACGGCGCCTCCGCCTACGTCAAGCCGCGAATCGCGGCGGACTTGGTGCTGGGCATCGCCCTCAGTCGCTACTTGACGCTCGGTATCACCGCCAGTGTTGGCACCAGCGTTCGCGTCGAACCGGCCGCACACGGCGGCTTGCACGACCTCAACGTGTCGCTCGCAACGGCGTTGCTCAACAGCAACCCGCCGCCGGACTTGCCGTGCGATCCGATCATCGAAGACGCCCAGACTACGAGCTGCTCGAACGAGCTGTTTCACAAGCCCGACCCCCGAGACCCCTCCCAGTTGATCGACATCTCCACGGGCAACTACAGCTGCGCCACCACTCAGGTGGTGGTGTTCCACTGTAAGGAACCGGAGGATGGCCGCAGCTGTACGCCGGCCAAAGCCAGCGTCGACTGTCCCCTAACCGGGGAATGCGTCGCGGAGTATGGCTGCGCCGCCCATGGGTACTGCACGCGCATACTCGAGGCCGGACCGGATCGGCTCGAAGGGACCGCGGACGACGTGCTCGATGTGCAGCACGACACGACTTACGCGGCATGCATCGGCAGCGCGGTCTGCGACGAGGCGGCGGTGAACGCCGGCAGCGACTGCGATGAGGATGCGGACTGCGTCGGCCCGACGCAATGTCTCGGGGGCGACAACGCCGGCAAGCCGTGCAAGACCGACCGCGATTGCCCGCGCGGCGAGTGCAAACCGTCCACCGCGCCCTGCGTCGTGATCTCGCCGGTGGGCTACTTCACGCCGTACCAATGCCTCGTTCATAGCAATCCGGAAATAGCCGGCTGGCAGGGCCCTGGTTGCCATCCGCTCACGGTCGGTTTCCCCTCGGCCTGCGGTTGCCAGAGCGACGACGATTGCGTGGCGGGCGTCGAGACCTGCGTCGATGGAGCGTGCTCGACCAACAGCCAACCCGTGACCTGCACCTGCGATCCGGGAAATCCCACCTGTGGCAGCGGGCGCCTCTGCCGCGACGGCGGCTGTGTCCTCGATTGCTCCGTCAACGGCGCCGCCGACTGTGCCGCGTACCAGACCTGCACCAACGGCACCTGCGCGAATAGCTACGGCATCCCGTTCGCGGAGCAGATCGTCTGGCAGATCACCAACACGCCCAAGCCGCAGCACGCGGTGACCAGCTACGCGCTGTCGGATGTCTTGACCAGTGCCATCCTCGATGCCGGTCTCTGGATCGGCCTCGATCTGAAGCTGTTCAAGAAGCTCTACCACTTCCCGATCCTCGACATCAGCGACTACTGGACGCTGCTGGCTTTCAACAAGAGCTGGTACCAAGCCGGCCTCGAAGCGCGCTATCAGAACGATTGCGATCCGGTCAGCGGCAGCACGGTATCGAACTGGCAACCGGGGACGTTGCGCGTCAAGCGTTACAACCCGGGCAACGCGACGAGCGGCAGTTATGGCAACGCCGGCACGCTGGCCGACCTGCAGCAGTGGTGTCTCAACGAGCTGCCCAACGAAGTGGCCGATCCCGCCGGGCCGACCACAGGCGACATCAGCAGCTCGGCCACTGATCTGCTCACTTGGGGTGAGAACATCGGCATGGAGGTCTGGGCGCTGGGTGGCCTGTGTGTGACGAACCCTGGGGCGGGGGGCGTCGCGTCGCAGCCTTTTACGCAGTGGCTGAACAGTCTCAACGCCAACCCAGCGGGCTTGCAGTGCCTGTACTCCTACAACATGCTCCGCTACTTGTTCCCTTGCAGCGATCTGCAGAACGAGCTGCTGCTCGTCTGGGGCTGTCTCGATGTCACGGCTAACCCGTGGGGGCCACAGCTGGCGTCGGCCTTCCCCAACACGGTGGTTCCGGCCAGTACGCCGTTCTTCAACGTCCCGGCGATGCTGAGCGATCCGGCCGCCGAGTTCACGCTCGACAACCTGCAGCCGGCGATTCGCAGCCACGGCCTTTTCGCCGGCCACTTCTGGTATCAATCAGTCACGCAGTGTTTCGAGCAGAACTACGCGACGATGGGCCCCGGCGACATCCACCTGCTCGGGGTCGACGTCGGACCCTGTTGCGGCAACCGCGTGCGCGACGTTGGCGGCTGCGAACGCGGCCCGGGCGTGCCGCCGTGCGAGCAGTGCGATGACGGCAACACCACGGCCGGCGACGGCTGCTCGCCGCTGTGTCGCAGCGAGGGGCGGCCGCGCCCGCTCGGCACCTGCGGCAACGGCATCGTCGACCGCCAGGATCTGGAAACCTGCGATGACGGCAATCAAATTCCTGCCGACGGCTGTGAACCCGACTGCACGCGGACGCCGGTGTCATGCGTGGGCGACTGCGACGGCAGCAGCGAGGTAACCGTGGACGAGCTCGTCACCGGTGTTAACATCGCGCTCGGGTCGCTGCCGCTGTCGGCCTGCCGCTCGTTTGACACCGACACTGACGGAGCGGTCACGGTCGACGAATTGGTGCGCGCGGTGAACGATGCGCTGGCCGGTTGCGTTGCCAGTCGTTAGGAGGCCCGCCGGCAGATCGAACTCTCAATTGCGTACACCGGCGAGGAAGTCGAGCACCTCGCGGTTGAATAACTCCGGGGTCTCGAAGTTGAAGCCGTGGCTGCCGCCGGGGATCTTCACCAGCCGCGCGCCGGGAACGCGCTGGGCGATGATGTCGGAGTTGGCCGGGGGTACCAGCCGATCGGCGTCGCCGGTGATGACCAGTGTGGGCGAGCGGATCTGGTGCAGGCGCTCGGTGGCCCGGTGGCTCATAACGGCAGCGACTTGGCCGAGAACCGCGTCCATGCTGAAACCGTACTGCAACGCTCCGCCAAAGAGCTCGATCAGCTTGGGCAGCTCCCTCTCCATGAATTCGGGGTTGAAGACCGCGGGCAACAGAGTTTGGAAGAAACTCATCGGATCGAGCGAGGTGAAGTCGATCTGGATCTCGCCGCTGGCGGTAATCTGACCGCCCAACTCGCTCACCGAGAATTGGCGCTGGCGCTCGATGTCCGCGTCCGGTTCCGGGTAAGTGCAGCCGAGCACCAGCCCGCACACGCGCTGCGGGTGGCGTAGCGCCAACTCCTGCGCGATCATGCCGCCCATCGACACGCCCACCACATGCGTGCGGGCAATGCCCAGCGCGTCGAGCAGACCAGCAGTGTCATCGGCCATCTGACTGATGGTGTACGGCCCCGGCGGCTTCGAGCTACGGCCGACGCCGCGGTTGTCAAAGGTAACGGTGCGGTAATGCTCGGCGAACTCCGGCACCTGAAACAGCCATGCGGTCGAATCCGCCGCCAGCCCCATGATCAGCAGCAGCGGCCCCCCGCTGCCGTGTTCCTCGTAGTACAGCTCCAGCGAGCCAACCTTGGCGATGCTCATAAACCTCCGAACGCGCAGGGCCAAGCTATCAAATGATCACCGCCCATCAAACGGACGTTGTCGAGCTCCAGGCACCATACCTTCCCTTCGGATGGCAGCCGATCCGCAATACGTCGGCGCCGTCGCCTCATGGGCAGCCGGCGAGTGCCGCATTCACGGCCGCAACCAACTCCTCAATGGTGACCTCGCCATCGATGGTGGTATCAAATGCCGGGCACGCCGCGAGTGCAAGATTGCCGAGCGCGATATTCACTCCCGTCACCAGTTCATCGACCGTGACCTCCGCACCGCCATCGCAGTCACCGGCGCACAGGCCCGGTGTCGCGCTCGTCGGCGTGGCGGTCGCCGTTGGCGTTGGAGTCGGGGTGGCAAGCGCGGCGTTGAGAATGGTGATGCTGGCGAAGGCGGCGCGATCACCTTGGGTGCCGCCGGTACCGTCGACCGCGTTGCCCCAGACGTTGACGCTCGCGCCGGAAAAAACCTCCGGTGCGGTCCACAAGAAAGTGAAGGTGGTAACACCATCAGCCATAGCCTTCGGCAGCCGGTGCGTGATCTCTGCGCGGCCGCCGGTGCCGGGCAGCGCACGCGTGCCCTCGGCGGCGCTCCCGCCGGTGGCGAGTGTGCCCAGCTCGGACGAGGCATTAAAGCCCGCCTTGTTCTGCGCGCCAACGGCGAAAACGCGCACCGTGTACTCCCCGGTGGACGCCGGCATGAGCGCCGCCGGTCCCGACAGCTCCACCGTTGGCACCGTGCCACCGCTGTGGCACTGGTCGCAGCCGGTCGGCCCAAAAGCGAGTGTCGTAACGCCTTCCTGGCGAGCGTGGGCTTCGGGCAGCCACATGAACGCGAAGACCGTCACTAACAGCAAGGCGCAACACCAGGTCTGCGCCAAGCGATCTTTGCACGCGTTTTGGTACAAGGTGCCTCCTTTGCGTGGCGCCACTCTTGCGGCGTGGGCACAGCTGAGTCAACTGGGGCGATGCCCGCCACCACTGTGGTGTGGTAATGAACGGTGCATGCTGCGCCGATTCCGCTGGCTGCTGATGGCGATAGGATTGCTGGCCCTGGGCAGCGGCGGGGCCTCGATCTTCTCGCGGCCCGCGCACGAAGTGCTGTACAGCCCGCGCCCCCCGTTGCGGACCTGCTTGAGCAGCGGCTGCTTGGCCATCTACATCATCGAGGTCGGCAACACCGGCAGCGAGGGGCAGGAGGATGTTCGCATTCGCCTGCGGGCGGATGTGGTGCGAGCCGCGCTGCTGCCGGTGACCGTGCGCAACTTCGGCAAGGTCGATCGACCGGTCACTGTCAGTGAAGCGGGTGGGGTGCGCACGTTCGCGTTCGGGCGGGTCAAGCCGGGCGATCGGGTCGAGCTGAGCTTTACGCTGCGTCACGGCGAGCGCTTTCAGGCGCCGGGTTGGGAGCAGATATTGGTCGCGGTCGAAGCCGCCCAGGGCCCGGCCCAGCCCGGCGATCCGGCGGCGGTAGCATTGGGCCGGATGCTTTACGCCGTGTTCGGGCAGGGCTGGTGGTGACGTTGGCGAACGCCGCCGGCGAGCGCGCGGCCTTTGCCTACGCCCGCGCTTGGATCTCACGCATCGGAAAGCGCGGAGTGTGCGGCACGCGCAGGTCGTGCACCGCGACCGCCTCGACGGTAAAGCCGGCGGCGCGAATAGCGGCGACGGTGTCGCGGTTAAGGTTGCAGCCGTCCATCAGCCAGCGCCACAACGGATTGGCCACGTCCTGTACCAGCGCGACGGCGGCGTGTTCACTCCGCACGTGCTCGAAAAAGCGCACCGGGGCGCCGGGTTTGACCACCCGGCGCAGCTCCCGTAGCCCCTTGGCCGCGTCGGGTACGGAGCAGAAGGCGAGGGTCTCGATGCCGGCGTCGAAGCTGTGATCGGGAAACGCCAGTGCCTGAGCATCGCCCTCGGCCACGGTGATCCGCGCCGCCGCTGTCTTGGCACGCTCGGCCGCAAACAAGCGGTAGTCCTCCATGGGCTCGATCGCCACCACCTCCGCATCAGCCGTGTAATGGGGAAAGTTCAACCCCGTGCCACAGCCGATCTCGATGATGCGACCGTACAGGGTGCCCGCCAGCCTTGCCCGGATCGCCGCCAGGCCCGCCCGTTCCAGCGGCGCGGTGAATTTCTCGAAAGCCACGGCCATGCCGCCGTTGCGCCGCGCCACCCACTGCGTCAAGAAGCTCATGCCGGTTCCGTAGCAGAGAAGTTCGGGGCTTTGAAGCACCCTGATTGCACGGGGCGGGGGTATGTAGTGTCCGAGGTCAAGTCCGTACGGGGCGCCCAAGAGCGGCAAGGGACTGAGCCGCCCATTCATTCTTGCCACCCCGACGGCCCCCGGTCATACGCCCAAGCTGGCGGAATCAGGCGTCTTACGGGGCACCCGACGGCTCGGTCGCCTGCCCGGTCGTGATCGGCGGCGTGCGCTACGAATACTGTCGCCTCGATCGTCGCCCGCGCTGCTGGGCAAGCCGGGCACGGGGGGCTGTGTTGCACACCGCCGCCAATGCAGGTAGGAATGCGGCCGTGCCCCGCGAGGAAGAGATTCGGCGCATGGCCCAGCTGATAGCGCGGGGCCTCTTGGGGCAGGAGATCGTCCGGATCAAGGCAGACGAGGCCAAGATTGCCGCCCGAGTGAGCGAGGTCCTGGAGAAGAACTTCGCCGGTGAAACGGCGCTGGAGGCCGAGGCCGAGCGGCTGGCGGCGGCTCATGCGCGCAGCATGACCGGGATGGATCAACGGCGGATCGTGCGCGGGATCATGGAGCGGCTGGCGCGCGAGCGGAATTTTCCTCTCTAGTAGATGAAGAAACTGTCCGAAGCGCGGGTATCGTTTTTGGCCCACGAAATCCTGCGTGTCTTGCGCAGTGAGGGCCTCGTGGAGGTGGTCAACGAACGCTTGGCTCTGGCCGAACTCAAGCGCCTCCTGAACCAAGAGGACGAAGCCATGGGCCGAATCGACACCGCGGTGCGCAATAAGATCGCCTCCTTGTCGCGCAAGGTACCGCCGGGCAGCCGTGAGTGGGACGTGCTCTACCGGCAGTATTTCGACCAAGAACTGCGCAAGACCCGGGCCTAGGCCCCTTGACAAAGGGGGGCCGGTGGTTAACGTTTCGCCGGTTTTCTGACCGTAGCGTTGCAGCGGTCGCAAATCATCGGCTCAAATTCGGACATTAGGAATGTCGTAGGAGGAAAGGAGAGGAACATGAAAATTCGGCCACTGCAGGATCGCGTCATCGTGAAGCGCATCGCCGAGGAAGAGAAGACGAAGGGTGGCATCATCATCCCCGACACGGCGAAGGAAAAGCCGCAGGAGGGGAAGGTCATCGCGGTGGGCAAAGGCAAGGTCTCCGATGATGGCAAAATCATCGCCCCGGAAGTGAAGGTTGGCGACAAGATCTTGTTCGGCAAGTATTCCGGCAGCGAGATCAAGCTCAACGGGGAAGAGCACCTGATCATGCGCGAGGACGACATCCTCGGCATCGTCGAGGGCTGAACCCGCGAGCGCGCACCCGCAATTAATCGAGAGGAGAACGACCAATGCCTGCAAAAATGTTGAAATTCGGCCAGGACGCTCGCGATCGAATTCTGCGCGGCGTCAACATCCTCGCCGACGCGGTCACGGTGACCCTGGGCCCCAAGGGCCGCAACGTGGTCCTGGAGAAATCCTTCGGCGCCCCCAATATCACCAAGGACGGAGTGACGGTCGCCAAGGAAATCGAACTCGAAGACAAGTTCGAGAACATGGGCGCCCAGATGGTGAAAGAGGTCGCCAGCAAGACCTCCGACGTCGCCGGCGACGGCACCACCACGGCTACCGTCCTCGCCCGGGCGATCTATGCCGAAGGCGCCAAAATGGTCGCCGCCGGTCATGATCCAATGAGCATCAAGCGCGGCATCGACAAGGCCGTCGAGGCCATCATCGGTGAGCTCAAGGGCCTCTCCAAGCCCACCCGCGACCAGAAGGAAATCGCTCAGGTCGGCACCATCTCCGCCAACAACGACACTGCTATCGGCGAGATCATCGCTGAGGCCATGAGCAAGGTCGGCAAGGAAGGCGTGATCACGGTCGAGGAGGCCAAGAGCCTGGAGACGGCGCTGGATGTCGTCGAGGGCATGCAGTTCGATCGCGGCTACCTCTCGCCCTACTTCGTCACCGACCCCGAGAAGATGGAGGCGGTGCTCGAAGACGCCTACATCCTCATCAATGAGAAGAAGATCTCCGCGATGAAAGATCTGCTGCCGGTACTCGAAGCGATTGCCCGCACCGGCAAGCCGTTCCTGCTCGTTGCCGAGGACGTCGAGGGCGAGGCGCTCGCCACACTGGTGGTGAACAAGATTCGCGGCACACTGCACTGCGTCGCCGTCAAGGCCCCTGGCTTCGGCGACCGCCGCAAGGCCATGCTGGAAGACATCGCCATCCTCAGCGGCGGGCGCGTGATCGCCGAGGAACTGGGCATCAAGTTGGAGAACGTCACCCTCAATGACCTCGGCCGCGCCAAGCGTATCGTCGTCGACAAGGACAACTCCACCATCGTCGACGGCGCCGGCAAGCGCGCCGACATCGAAGGCCGCATCAAGCAGATCCGCGCTCAGATCGAGGAGACCACCTCGGATTATGACCGCGAGAAGCTGCAAGAACGGCTCGCCAAGCTGGTCGGGGGCGTCGCCGTCATCCGCGTCGGTGCGGCCACCGAGGTCGAGATGAAGGAAAAGAAGGCCCGCGTCGAAGACGCCTTGCACGCCACACGCGCGGCCGTCGAAGAGGGTATCGTACCCGGCGGCGGTGTGGCCCTGGTGCGCAGCATGCAAGCCCTCGACAAGGTAAAGGTGGCCGACGAGGAGCAAGTGGGCGTCAACATCGTCCGCCGCGCGCTCGAAGACCCGCTGCGCTGGATTGCCAACAACGCCGGTTGGGAAGGCTCGATCGTGCTCGACAAAGTTCGCAACAACAAGGGCGCCTTCGGCTTCAACGCTGCAACCGAGGAGTTCGAAGACCTGATGAAAGCCGGCATTGTCGATCCCACCAAGGTGGTTCGTACGGCGTTGCAGAACGCCGCCTCAGTGGCCGGCCTGCTGCTCACTACCGAGGCCATGGTGGCCGAGAAGCCCGAGGAGAAGTCCGCAGCCCCGGGCATGCCGCCGGGCGGCGGTATGGGGGGCATGGGCGGCATGATGTAGCCGCACCGCCAAGACTCCGAATAAAACTCAAGGGGCTTCCTTTCCGAGCGGGAGGAAGCCCCTTTTTTTCGGCCAAGTTCTGCTCGCGCCGTTCGCCGTCAGCTCGACGGCGCCGCGATGGATATAAGAGTATGCCGGTGGGCCTATTGCAGCCCGCGCACCTCGTCCGGGCCCAAGAGTCGATTGTAAGCGGTAAACCGACTGATTGTGCCACGTGCACCCGGTTGCCCGCCGGGATGATCGGAGCCGATGTAGAGCGGACCGGATGGGGGCACGAAGTTGCCGTTGTACGGACTTTGCCCGACCAGCCGGCCATCGATGTAGAGTCGGGTCAGTCTTTGGCCGGTTTCCGGGTCCTCGCCCCAGGTCGTCGCAATGTTGTGGGTTTCGCCCGGCTGCCAATTGATGGGCACACCAACGCCGCTCTCCATCCCGGTGTCGTCGGTGAACAGAAAGCGCATCCACTGGCCGTTCTTGGTGACCTGGATGCGGTTGTTCCATTCATTGGGTGTGCGCAGCTGCACGAAGGACGCATCGGTATTGTCATTGCCCGGCCATTCGCCCTGAATCGTGAACGCGAAAGTGCCGGCTTCGCCGGTGATCCCGCCGGCATTCGGAACCGCGAACTGGGCATCGGTGGAGAACTTGGCCCCGTCTTCACTCTCAAAGCTGACACCTTCCGCTACCACCGGGGCATCGCCCTTATCCGGCTCGGTGGTTCCTTGGAGCGACAACGACAACACCGGCCCGTTGGGGTCCTCTTCCTTACCCTCTTCGGCCGCGTCTTGAGGTAGCGGCTGGCCGCGCACAACGCTCTCGCCCGGCCTATCGCCGCCGAGGCCGCCTGGCCTTTCGAAACGGACCCCGGGCTCGCGCGGCCGCGCGATCTGAATCGCTCCTTCCTCGGACGCCGTGCTGCCGCTGGCGCCCAAGGCATCACCAGCGCGGCGGCCGCCGGTGATAACCGTGGCAGCGCCACCGCCCGACTCCGCGGCGCCGGGGCCACTGCCTCGCTCACCCTGGGCTCCGCCGCGCGCCGCTACTGCGCCGCTGGTTTGGCCCGCCTCCCCGGTGTTCTGACGCGTGCTCCAGCCGCCCGCTCGCTCTGCGAGCGCGCCGCCGGCCGGAACCGCGATCGGCACCCGCGCCCGGCCCGGTTCATCACCTCCGCCAGTTCGAAAATGGCGCGCCGCGATCGCGAGGGTGATCACGACGCACACGCCAACAATGATGCCTACCCAGGTCTTGGTCATCGTCCGTCTCAACGGTCCGCACGATCGTGATATGCCCGAGCACGGGAGTCAACACCCGGCCACTACCTGGGCAACCTGGCCACGAGCCCTTGGCCGCCCCGGCCGGCGTGCTATCGTCCCGGCGTGCACGCGGTTCACGATGCCGTCCTCCGTTTCATCTCTGGGCAGGAGGGCAATTTTGAGACCTTGGCGCTGGCCGTCTTCCGCCACCAATTCGAGGGCATCGCCCCATACCGGCGCTACTGCGAACAGCGCGGCACCGGCATCGCGGCGGTTCGCTCATGGCGCGAGATCCCGCCGGTGCCGGTGCTGGCGTTCAAGGAGACGGAGCTCGCCTGCGCCGCGCCGCAGCGTGTGTTTCTAACCACCGGAACCAGCCGCGGCCACCAGCGCCGCGGGCGGCACGCCCTGCCGGACGTGCGCCTATACCACGCCTCGGCCGTCGGCGGACTGCGCCGCTTCTTGTGGCCCGATCTCGAGCGGGTGCCGATCGTCTCATTGATCGCGCCACCTGCGGCGATGCCGGATTCGTCGCTGTCACAAATGGTGGCGTGGGCGATGGAGGAGTACCCGGCCGACGGCAGCATTTACGCCGCCTCAGCGGCCGGGATTGACTACACCGCCTGCGCTGCTGCCTTACGTGCGGCTGAGCGCAGCGGCAACCCGATCTGCCTGCTGGCCACCACCGCCGCGTTGATTTACTTGCTTGACCACTGCGCCGTCGGCGGAGTCAGCTTTCGCCTGCCCCACGGCTCGCGTCTGATGGACACCGGCGGCCACAAGGGGGCACCGCGGCCGCTGTCGCGCCGCGGCCTGCTGCGGGCGTGCTGGAACACCTTCGCCATCCCCGGCTATTTCTGCGTCAACGAATACGGCATGGCGGAGTTGTCGTCCCAGTTCTATGAAAACGTCATCAGCAATCGTTGGCGCGGGCATTTCGCGCCGCGGTATTTGGTGGCACCGCCGTGGGCGCGCGTGCGGCTGCTCGATCCGGCCACGCTGGATGATGTGCCGGCGGGTGAACGTGGCCTGGTTTGCGTCTACGACCTCGCCAATGCCGGTACCGCGCTGGCCGTGCTGACGGAAGACATTGGCCGCCAGGCCGGCGACGGCTTTGTGATCGTGGGTCGAGCCACCGGCGCCGCAACCCGCGGCTGCTCCCTTAGCGCCGCCGAGTGGGACGCAGCGGCGGAGTCCCGGCAATGAATCCCACGCACACCACGACAGAAGCGGCAGCGCCCAGCCCGATCGCCTCTGCGGCGACCGTGAGGCAAGTGGCCGAACGGCTGAGAGCCACCGGCCTGCGATGCCTGGCACCACGGCCGATTGCGGATATCTTACGGGTGTTGGCCGAGACCGTCGAAGCGTGGTTGCACCCGGACTCCCCTTGGCGGCGGCGGGCGGAAGCGGCGCTGCCCGCAGCCACCGGTTTTTCGGCGCCGATGATTCGCCATGGCTTGAGGCTGTTGCTCGAACCTCTGCGCGGCGACGCTATCGGCCGACTGCTCGACACCGAACTCGCAGAGCGGACGGTGCTAGATCGTATCAGCGGCCCGCCGCTCATGCTGCACATCGTGTCCGGCAATATCCCAGCCCTGGCGGCGGTGCCGATCGCGCTCTCGCTGGCGGTCAAGTCGGCGGCTTTGGTGAAGGAAAGCCGCGGAGATCGCGTGTTTCCGCCGCTGTTCATCGAATCGCTGCGTGCGATCGACGGTGAGCTGGGCAGTTGTGCGGCGTCGTTGTACTGGATGGGCGGCCGTGTCGATGTCGAAGTCGCGGCCTTTGCCGCGGCCGACCTGGTGGTGGCGGCGGGCGATGACGCAACCATTGCCGACATCACCCGGCGAGTCCCTGGTAGGTTCATCGGGCATGGGCACCGCATCAGCTTTGCGGTAATCGCCCGGGAAGCGCGGCAAGAGGCTGAAGCGATCGCGGCTCGCCTGGCCTATGATGTCGCCGTGTGGGACCAACAGGGCTGTCTCTCGCCACAGCTCGTCTACGTCGAGCGTGGCGGTGCACTCGGGGTGGAGCGCTTTGCTGCGGAACTCTGCCGGCAGCTGGAGCTTGCCGCGATCGAGCTGCCGCCGCGGCAACTGAGCGTTGAGGATGCTGCAGGCGTGCTGCGCTTTCGCCAGGAGGCCGAGTGGCGCGCCGTGCGTGGCGAAGAAGTGCTGGTGCTCGTGTCACCGGGTGGGACGGGCGGGACCGTCGTCTACGACGCCAAGCCGGCCTTTGTGCCCACACCGCTGAACCGAACCGTCTGGGTCAAACCGGTGGATACGCTTGCCGAGCTGCCGCCGCTGCTGGCACCCGCGCGGCCGTACCTCGAGGCGGCGGGCCTGGCGGCGCCGCCGGCGCGCCAGGCCGATCTCAGCGCCTTGCTGACACGGGCGGGTGTTCATCGCCTCTGCCCGCTCGGTGAGATGCAGCGGCCCGACCTCACCTGGCGCCCCGGCGGCCGGCCGCGCGTGGCGCAGTGGGTCGGCGCGCCGTTTTCCGGCATCGGGCAGGCGTGAGGGTGCAATGGCCGATGACCTAACGACCGGTGAGGAGTTGCGCGCGGCTTTCTTGCGCCACGTTTGCCAGACCTCGCCCGAGCCCCTCGCTATCACTGTCAACCGCGCCGCGGCGGCCACCGTCTGGGACACGCGCGGGCGTGCTTACCTCGATCTGCTCTCCGGCATCGGCGTCGCCAACGTCGGCCACGCCCATCCCGAAGTCGTCCGCGCCGTGCAGGAGCAGGCTGCGCGCTACTTGCACGTCATGGTATACGGCGAGGCCATCATCGCACCGCAGGTGGCACTGGCCCAGCGCCTGGCCGAAGTCACGCCAGGTGATCTAGAGGTTACGTACTTCACCAACAGCGGCACCGAAGCGGTGGAAGGCGCGCTCAAGACGGCGCGCAAGTTCACCGGACGCGCGAACTTGGCGGCCTTCGACGGCAGCTTTCACGGCGACACCTTCGGATCGCTGTCCGTCGGCGGCAATCCGATTTACCGGCAACCATTCGAGCCGCTGCTGCCGGGCGTTCGTTTGCTCCCCTTCGACGACCTCGAAGGCTTGCGCCGCATCGACGAATCGGTGGCCGCGGTGATCGTCGAGCCGATTCAAGGTGAGGGCGGGGTGCGCGTGCCGCAGGAGGCTTTCTTGCCTGCATTGCGGCACCGCTGCACCGAGGTCGGGGCGCTGCTGATTTTTGACGAAGTGATCACCGGCTTTGGGCGCACGGGGGCGCTGTTTGCCTGTACCCACTGGGGAGTGACGCCCGATCTGCTGGTGCTAGCCAAAGCGCTCGGCGGGGGCATGCCGCTGGGGGCATTCATCGGAAGGCGCGAAGTCATGGCCACGCTGTCACACGATCCGCCGCTGGCGCATGTCACCACTTTCGGCGGCCACCCGCTGTCGTGCGCTGCCGGGCTCGCCGCGCTCTCCGTGCTGCTGCGCGAACAACTACCGGCGCGCGCCGCTGATCTCGGCGAATACTGGCGCGCGCGCCTCGCCGCTCACGCGGGTGGCGTGCTGCGCGCCGTGCGCGGCAGGGGGCTGTTGCTGGGCCTCGAATTCCGCAACGCCGGCGCCACCCAGCGCTTCGCCCGTGCCTGTTTCCACCGCGGCCTGATCGTGAACTGGACGCTGCACCGCGACAGCGTGATTCGGCTGGCACCGCCGTTGATCATCACCGAGGAGGAATGCGAGCGAGCACTGAGCCTACTGGAGGAGGCGCTCGGGGAAACCGCAACCAGTTGATCGCCGCCGCTCGCGCCCGGCTACGGCTTGATGATCATCCCGGCCAGCCGGCGCACCAGACTGCGGGGGGCGGCGTTGGCGGCGGCGGCCAGCACCTGATTGCCTAGGCCGGGGATGCAAATCAGGCTGCCGCGCTGCAACGCCGCCAATGAGGCTGCCACCACCGCATCCGGCGTCATCCACACGAACGATGGGACATGCGAGGTGTCGATGCCGGCGCGCTCTTGGAACTCCGTGCGGGTGAAGCCCGGGCACAGCGCCTGCACTTGCACCCCGGTGCCGCGTAGTTCCTCGTGCAGCGCTTCGGTGAAGCTGTTCACAAATGCCTTGGTCGCAGCGTAAGTCGCGTTGAAGGGGGTCGGCTGCAACGCGGCCAGCGATGAGACGTTGATAATGGCGCCACGGTGCCGTGCCACCATGCCGGGTAACGCCGCCCGAGTCAGCCGGGTCAACGCCAGCACATTGAGTTTCACCTCGGCCTCCTCGCGGTCGGGATCGAGGCGTACGAACGGCCCGACGGTGCCAAAGCCGGCGTTGTTGACCAGCAGCTCGAGCTGCTGGTCGCCGGCGATGACCTGCTCCACGACACGCAGCTCGCTGCTGTCGGTGAGGTCTGCCGAGAGCGGCTCAGCCGCGATCCCGTGGCGCTGGCGCAGCCCCTGGGCGAGCGCCGCGAGGCGCTCGGCGTTGCGCGCCACCAAAATCAAGTCGTAGTGTTCGCGCGCCAGCCGCTCGGCAAAGGCCAGCCCGATGCCAGCTGACGCGCCCGTCACCAGCGCCCGGCGGGCGCCGGACGGTCTTGCCACTGCTCGTTTCGCCACCATGCCCTCCCGGCAGAGTGCGCCTATCGCACGGCCGCTTGGCGTTCAAGCACCAGCCAAAGATCAGCAGAGGATCACCCAGGCCGCGCCGTGCAAGCTTTTCGGCGCGCTCGCGGTCTGCATATAATGGATCATGAGCGCCGAACAGAAGCCCAAGATCATTCACGTAGTCAGCCACGGCCCGCACTGCCTTGACGGGGTAGCTGCGGCGGTAGCCGTCGCCCGCTATTACCGCAACGCCGAGGTCATCCCCTGTTTCGCCAGCAATCAGAAGGTCGACGAGACGATTCTCGCGCTTGGTTGTGAACCCGCAGAAGCTGCCCACGAGATCTGGATTACCGACATCTCGTGGACCAAAGCCGAGGTCGATGCCCACCTGCGGAACTTGGCCGAACGCGGGGTGAAGATCTACTGGATCGATCACCACCGCACCGCCATCGAACGAGTCGCCGCGGGCGAAGTGCGGGTCCCCTTTGCCGGCTCCGTGGTACGCGACGAGTTCGCCGCCTCACGGCTCACTTACGAGTATCTGCGCGCGCGGCTGGAGGGAGATGGCCAACGAAACCAGCTGTTTGAGGACTTCGCCCCGATAGTCGCAATGGCAGACGACAACGACCGCTGGCTGCATCGCGTTGCGGGTTCGCGTGAATTGGCTTTGACTGTTCGCGCCATCGGGGGCATGGCGGCATATGAAGATCTGCTGACCATCGATCGCGCGGCAACTTACACTCCCCGCATGCAGGAGGCGGCCGCCCGTCTCGACAAAGAACTCCGCCACAGCTTTGCGGTGGCGGAGGGAAGCCGCGTGAGCCAAGCGATCGCCGGGCGCGACATTACCCTCGTCACCGCTCTGTGTGATGGTTACCCCAGCGAGGTTGCCGACGCCTGGGGCAAGCAGACCCGGCGCACGGTCTTCGCCCTGTTTGATGCCCGCAGCCTTTCGGTCAGCCTGCGGCGCTCGCCGGATTGTGAAATCGACTTGTCGCATCTCGCCCGAGCCTTTGCGGGCGGTGGCCACGCCGCGGCGGCAGGCTGCGAGCTAGCGGAACTGCGCCGCTGGCTCGCCGAGCAACTGGCCCAGGTGCTCGGGGCTGCCCTCGCGGCCGGTAAGGATCTCTAGCGTCCCACCGCACGGCATATCGGGAGAGCCACGTACTAGCTAGCGCTCGTATCATCTGTCCTCGGGTCTCCCCGAGGTCGTACTTTTTTGCCTGGCCGTTAACGAAACTGAACGCCGGCACAGCATCTCCCAATTCACTCACGGTCGTGGGCGGCAAGTTGCGGCGCTGTCGCTCGTGGCATTGTCATTGCTGTCCGCCTCTCTTGGAGTGATGAAAGGATGGGACCATGGGTCGAATCAAACCCCTGACGCCGGAAACCGCGGGACGCACGTTGCAAGCGGAAGAGCTGTTGATGTTGGCCGTGCTGGAGCAAGCCATCGCCGACTTGGCGCACAACTGCCCGGCGGTGCGCGCCGACGCGGAAGCTTATTTCTTCAATTACAGCCCGGATTCCAGTGCGTTCAGCTTCGACCACGTCTGCAGCCAGTTCGGACTGTCCCCGTCTGCCATTCGGCGGCGGCTGCGCCGGCGTGACGGGGTCCGCCGCGTCCTGGCATCGCTGGAGGCCAAGGCGGCCTAGCCCAATGTGAGAGAGTCTGCGAGTTAGTGAGTTAAGGACCACGAGGAAACGGACACCCCCTTCGAGCTAATTCAGAACGTGCTTCGAGACGGCCGCTTACAAGACGCGGCCTCCTACCAAGCGCTTCATTTGTTCCGCAACAGCAAGCGCCACCCAACCGAGATCGGCGCAGCAGAGATGGTCGCCAGGCACGTAAGTGCCTCCACCAAGAACCGCGCGCTGGCGGACGCAGGAACTAGAGCCGAATGACCGTTGGCAAGATCGCATGCTTCGAGACGGTGCCTTTGCCTTCAACAGACGGCGCCGCCTCAGCATGCCCGGGAAGCGTTGCAGCGATTCAAATCACCGTCCCAGTCAGCCCCTGGGAGTCTCGCACGCTGGGCCTCGGCCGTTACCTCTTTTTGCGCCTGCGAGGACTCATGAACCGGTGCACTTAGCCCTCCCGCGGGGCCGCGTCGCACTCTTTATCCACAATCGCCCTTGCGGCAAGGGAATTCGGCTATAAATTGATCAAGCCTGCCGCTCGATGCGAACAATCAGAAGCAGGCCCATGATTTCATGAATGATTTGCCAGACCTCTCGGTGATCATAATGAAGGCAATGCAGCCGGGGCCTAATTAGAGAAGCCCTCCGCGCACTTGCTCCACAGGTTACCCACAGCGGCCGTGAAGTTCGTCCGCTCAAGCGACCGCTTGGGCAGCAGCTACGGCCTTTCGCGCCGCATCGGCCATATCGTTGGCCGCGATGATGTTGAGGCCGGACTCGGCCAGGATGCGCTTGCCGATGTCGACGTTGGTGCCTTCCAAGCGCACCACTAGTGGCACGGACAGATGCACCTGCCGAGCAGCTTCTACCACACCACTTGCGAGTACATCGCAGCGCATGATGCCGCCGAAGATGTTGATCAGCACCGCGCGCACGTTCTGGTCGGAGAGCAGGATCTTGAACGCCTCGGCTACCTTCTCGGTGGTCGCGCCGCCGCCAACGTCAAGGAAGTTGGCCGGCGCGCCGCCTGAGTGCTTGATGATGTCCATGGTCGCCATTGCCAGACCGGCACCGTTGACCATGCAGCCGATGTTGCCGTCGAGCGAGATGTAGCTGAGGTCGTGCTCGGCCGCGCGGGTCTCTTTGGGATCTTCCTCGTTGAGATCGCGTAGCTCGCGGATAGCGGCGTGGCGATAGAGCGCGTTGTCATCGAAGCCCATCTTGGCGTCGAGCGCGATCACCTCGCCGGCCTTGGTGATGACCAGAGGGTTGATCTCGGCCATCGAGGCATCGCAGTCGATGAAGGCGCGATAGAGCCCGTTCATGAAGGCGACCGCCTTGTTCACCGATGGTCCCTCGAGTTTGAGGCCGAAAGCGAGCTTGCGCGCTTGAAACGGCTGCAAGCCGACGGCGGGGTCGATGGACTCGCGCAGGATCTTCTCGGGCGAGCGGGCGGCCACCTCCTCGATCTCGACGCCGCCCTCGGCGCTGGCCATCATGGCGGGCCGGCCAGTGGCGCGGTCGATGACCATGCCCAGGTACAGCTCCCGGGCGATCTCGCTGCCCTGCTCCACTAGCACGCGGCGCACGACGCGGCCGGCCGGTCCCGTCTGGTGGGTCACCAGGGTGCTGCCGATCAGCTTGCTGGCGAAGTCGTGGACCTCCGGCGGCGTCCGGCACAGCTTGACGCCGCCGGCTTTGCCGCGGCCACCGGCATGGATCTGTGCCTTGACGACGCAGACGCCGCCGAACTCACGCGCGATCGCCGCCGCCTCTTCGCCGCTGGCTGCTGGCTTCCCGTTTGGGACCGCTACGCCGTATTTTCGCAGAATGTCTTTCGCCTGAAACTCGTGAATGTTCATACCAATCCTTGCCCGCCGTCGGCGCGATTAAGTGCTCGCCCCGGCGGGAGGCTCGGGGCGGGGTAAGTAGCTCGCACGACCGGCGTCTAGCGCCAGAGCAGGTCCTTAATCGACTTGATCGTCACCTGGCGCCCCAGTTCCCCGATCGCGGTAGTGAGCGGAATTTCCTTCGGGCACACCTGGACGCAGTTCTGCGCGTTGCCGCAGTCGCTGACACCGCCCTCGCCCATCGCCGCCGCCAGCCGATCGTCCTTGTTCATTGCTCCGGTCGGGTGGAGGTTGAAGAGCACCACCTGCGCCATGGCGGCCGGGCCCATGAACTGCGAGCGCTCGTTCACTTGCGGGCAGGCTTCTAGGCAGCAACCGCAGGTCATGCAGCGCGACAGCAGGTAGGCAAACTCCTGCTGGGCCGAGGAGATCCGCGGCCCGGGGCCGAGATCGTAGGTGCCATCAATCGGGATCCATGCTTGCACCCGTTTGAGCGCCTCGAACATCCGGCTGCGATCGACCATCAGGTCGCGCACGACCTGAAACTTGGTCATCGGCTCGACCCGGATGGGTTGTTCGAGCTGATCGACCAGGGCGGTGCAGCCCTGGCGCACGCGGCCGTTGATGACCATGGTGCAAGCGCCGCACACCTCTTCGAGGCAGCTCGACTCCCACACCACCGGCGTGGTCGGCTTGCCGTCGCGGGTGACCGGGTTGCGGCGAATCTCCATCAGCACCGACAGCACGTTGTGCTGCGGCTTGTAGGGGACTTCGAATTCCTGCCAGTAGGGCGCGGCGTCGGCTGCGTCCTGCCGCTTGACTCGTAAAACGATTGCGCGCGTTTCCATCCACCCCTCACGCGGCTTGCTTGTCGACGTCGTACTTGCGCGCGCGCGGCTTGATCAGCGACGTGTCGACCGGATCGTAGCTGAACTGCGGGCCATCGGAGCTCCACCGCGCCATCGTGGTCTTCAAGAAGTTAACGTCATCGCGTTCGGGAAACGCCGGTTTGTAGTGCGCGCCGCGGGATTCGTCGCGCCGCAGGGCGCCGAGGGTGATCACCCGCGCCAGCTCGAGCATGCCCCACATCTGCTTGACGAAGGAAATCTCCTGGTTGGCCCACTTGCCCTTGTCGTTGAGCCCGATGCGACCCCAGCGGTCTTTGAGCTCGAGCAGCTTGTTGTCGGTCTCGCGCAGCTTGGCGTTGTCGCGAATGACTGTAACGTTGGCCGTCATCCACTCGCCGAGCTCCTTGGCGATGCTGTAAACGTTTTCTTTGCCGTTCATGCCGGCGAGCTTGGCAAAAGCTTCCTCTTGCCGTTTCTTCTCCAGATCGAGCGTGCGCTCGGCGCCGTCGCCGGAGTGAGCGTGGGCGTAGCGCACCATCGCCGGGCCGGCGACCTGGCCGCTGAACAGGCAAGAGAGCAGCGAGTTGGCGCCGAGGCGGTTGGCGCCATGGTACTGATAGTCGCACTCGCCGGCGGCAAACAGGCCCGGGATCTTGGTCATGTGGTCGTAGTCGACCCACAGTCCGCCCATCGAGTAGTGCATGCCGGGGAAGATCTTCATCGGCACTTTGCGCGGGTCATCGCCGACGAACTTCTCGTAGATTTCCAGCACGCCGCCAAGCTTGCGGTCGAGGGTGCGGGCGTCGATATGGGTGACGTCGAGGAAGACCTGCGGCTCGCCGTCGACGCCGAGGCCCATTTCGAACACGACCTTGAAGATAGCGCGGGTAGCGATATCGCGCGGCACCAGGTTGCCGTAGGCCGGGTACATGTCTTCGAGGAAGTACCACGGCTTGCCGTCGCGGTAGGTCCACACCCGGCCGCCTTCGCCGCGCACCGACTCGGAGATCAACCGCAGCTTGTCATTGCCCGGGATCGCCGTCGGGTGGACCTGGATGAACTCGCCGTTGGCATAGGTAGCGCCCTGCTGGTAGGCAACAGCCACCGCTGCGCCGGTGTTCACCATCGAGTTCGTGCTCTTACCGAAGATGATGCCGGGCCCGCCGGTAGCCAGCATCACGGCCGCAGCTGGGAACGCCTGCACCGCCATGGTGCGCTGATTCATGGCGATGATCCCGCGGCAGCGCCCGCTCTCGTCGAGCACCGCGGAGAGGAACTCCCAGGTTTCGAACTTGCGGACCAAGCCCGCCACCTCGTGGCGGCGCACCTGCTCATCGAGCGCATAGAGCAGCTGCTGCCCGGTGGTGGCGCCGGCAAAGGCGGTGCGGTTGTACTTGGTGCCGCCGAAGCGCCGGAAATCGAGAAAGCCCTCCGGCGTGCGATTGAAAGTCACGCCCATGCGATCGAGCAAGAAGACGATGCCGGGCCCGGCCTCGCACATGGCCTTGACCGGCGGTTGGTTGGCGAGGAAGTCGCCGCCGTAAATCGAATCGTCGAAGTGTTCCCAAGGCGTGTCGCCCTCGCCCTTCCAGTTCACCGCGGCGTTGATGCCGCCCTGCGCGCAAACCGAATGCGAGCGTTTGACCGGCACCACCGAAAAGAGGTCGACCGGCACGCCCAGCTCCGCGATCTTGACCGTAGTCATCAACCCCGCCAAGCCGCCACCGACGACGATGAGACGTTCATCCGCCATAGCTTCAATCCTTTGCCCGCCGCCGTACGCGATCAGCGGAATGCCGCCACGATCATCAGGCTCGATGCGCCCAGGGCCACGAACGCCAGCGTACACGCCGCCTGCACCGCCCGCTGCGCCCGCACGCCGACGGTGATGCCCCAGGTGATGCAGAAGGTCGAGATGCCGTTGGTCAAATGGAAGACGCAGGACAACACCCCCACCAGATACACGGCGAACACCAGCGGGTTGCTGACCCAGTCGTGCATCGTGGCGTAATTGATCGGGACGCCGAAGAAGTAGTTGTAGAAGCGGGTGGTGTACATGTGAAACACCAGGAACAACAGCGCGATCACGCCGGTCACCCGCTGCATGGTGTAGAACACGTTGCGCGCGTACGGGTAGTCGCTGAAGTTGGGCTGAGCTTCCACCACAATGAAAGCACCATAGATGCCGTGGAAAGCGATCGGGATCCACAAGACGAAGATCTCGATCAGCAGCAACAGGAACCACGGAGCTGACTCCAGCGACTCGGCCACCGCATCGAAGCGCTGCGGCCCGGCCAACACCGCCGCGTTGGCCAGGAACACATGGAACAGCATATAGAAGCCGATCGGCAGCAAACCCGACAGGCTGTGTAAACGTCGCAAGAGGAAATGTCTTCGATCCCGATCCATCGCCATCAGGGTCCCTTCTCGGCACTCCTTAGTGAGCCCCCTCGCAAACTTCAAGAACAGCGCAATGAAATCTCGTTGCCAAGAGCAGAAGAGTGCCTGCTCGAAATCCGGCGGCGGCAACCACTCTTCGGCCTGGCCGCTAGACTTGGGGCAAGAACTTCTCCGTGGCTTCCACCAGCTCGCGCACGTGATTGACCGAAACCGCCAGCGCCTGACGCTCGCTCGCCGTCAGCTCGATCTCGACCACGCGCTCGACCCCGCCGCCACCGATGACCACCGGCACGCCGACGTAGAAGCCGTCGACGCCGTACTCGCCTTCGAGCAGTGCCGCGCAGGGTAGCACCTGTTTGCGATCGAACAGGTAGGCCTCCGCCATCTGAATGGCCGCGTGTGCCGGCGAATAGAAGGCCGAGGTCTTGAGCAAGTTGACGATCTCGCCGCCGGCTTGGCGCACGCGCTGCTCGATGGCATCGAGCCGTGCCGCCGAAATCAACTTCTCGACCGGCACGCCGCCGACCTGGCAGTAGCTGCGCACCGGGACCATATCGTCGCCATGGCCGCCGAGCACAATCGCGGTCACGCTTTGCACCGAGACCCCCAGTTCCATCGCCACGAAGGTGCGATAGCGCGCCGAGTCGAGCACGCCCGCCTGCCCCACCACGCGCTGCTTGGGGAAGCCGCTGATGCGCTTCATTGCCGTCACCATCGCGTCGAGCGGGTTAGTGATTACGATCACGAACGCGTTCGGGGCGCGGTTACGGATGTTGGTGGCCACGTCGTTCATGATCTTGGAGTTCACCGACAGCAGATCATCGCGGCTCATGCCGGGCTTGCGCGGCAAGCCGGCGGTCACGATGCAGACGTCGGCGCCCTCGATGTCGTCGTACTTGTTGGTGCCCACGATCGCGGCATCGAAACCTTCGATCGGCCCGGCTTCGAGCAGGTCGAGCGCCTTGCCCTGCGGCAGCCCCTCGACGACATCGAACAGCACCACGTCCCCGAGGCGTTTGAGCACACTCAGATGTGCCAGGGTGCCACCGATCATGCCCGCCCCGATCAGGGCGATCTTCTTGCGTGCCATGATTCCACCTTCCTTACGGGTCCGCTCGCTCTCACCGCTCCCCTCTAGGAGAGGGCGTCGGTGGACGGCATACCACGCGCCACCGCGCTGCGGAACCCCTGGCGCGGCGACGCGCGCATGCAACGGCCGCCTTATGCATCAGTAGCACAGTGCTAATGCACCCCAGCCGCATGGCGCAAAGATCGCGTGTGGTACTGGGCCCAACCCTTGACGGCACCAAGGGTAGCAAGCCACCGGCGCCAACGTCGGCTACGAAGCCGAGTTGTGGCAGATGGCCGACGCGCTGCGCGGCAGCATGGACGCCGCGGAGTGTGGCGCAGCTGGTCTACGACGTCACGGTGCGGTTCTGCGATCGCTACATCTCGCTGCGCAGCCGCACCCACGATCAGATGGTGCAGGCGGCGCGCTCCGGCGTGCAGAACATCGCCGAGGGCAGCCAGGCCAGCGGCACCTCGAAGAAAATGGAGCTGAAGCTGACCAACGTGGCGCGTGCCAGCCTGGAAGAGCTGCGCCTCGACTACGAGGATTTCCTCCGGCAACACGGCCACCCGATCTGGCCGCGCGATGACCCGCGCCGCGCGGAGCTGATCCGGAGGCGGCCCGCCACCGCGGATGCGGTGGCGGAGTGGGCGAGAGAACTACATGGACTACGTGGACGGCATGGACAAAGTGGACAGGCCCGAGATCCGCTTGGGTCCACTGGGTCCATTTCGTCCACAGCGTCCACCCCGAGCTACCCAGAACTCGCCGCCAACGCGGCGCTCGTCCTCATCGCGGTGGCGTGCGGCCTGCTCGATCGGCAGCTCGCAGCGCAGGCCACCGCGTTCGAGAAAGAAGGCGGCTTCACCGAGCGCCTTTACAACCGGCGCCACAGCACACGGAGAGGTGCATGAGCCGCTTCTCCGAATCCGTCGTCGAGGACGCCGCGCTCGATTGGTTGAAGCGCCTCGGCTTCACCATCAAGCACAGCCCGCACATCGCGCCCGGCGAGTTGGCGGCTGTCGGAGCAGTGGGCGGCGTGAACAACGCCGCCGCGTCGCCTCAGTGGATCTGGGCCGCTTGGCGGCGCACGGTGAAGAGGTCTTCGCGGATGGCCTCGGCAGTCTCGTGGTCCGGCGCCAGGCGCAGGAAGCGCTCGAGATCGGCCAGCGCCGCCCCGTAGCACTCCAACCGCTGGTAGATCAGACCGCGATCGCGCAGATCTTCGGCCGCCTCCGGCAGCAGCAGCAGAATGCGATCGGAGCACGACAACGCGGCCTCGAACTCCTCGGCGTTGATGTAAACCTGCTTGAGGTTGCGCAGCATGCGCACCAGGATCTCACGCGCGCCGGCCGGCTGCAGGTAGCTGCGATCGAACGGCGCATCGGGGCCGAGGACGCTTTGCAAGCGTTCGGCGCAGTCGCGCTCGGTGAGCACCTGCCCGTGGAATGCGTCGATGATGATCTCCTGGTCGCCGACGTACTTGGCGAGGAAGTGGCCCGGAAAGCCGACACCGTGCACCGGCAATCCGAGCCGCCGCGCCACCTCGATGTACACCAGCGCCAGGGTGATCGGGATGCCGGTGTGGCGGTCGAGCACTTCATTGAGAAAGCTGTTGCGCCGGTCGTAGTAGCGCCGGCGGTTGCCGACGAAGCGCTTCTCGACGAACAGGAAGTGGTTGAGCCGTTCGATGCGCTCGGGGTCGGAGCGCGCCGGTGTCACGAAGCGGCGGGCCTCATCGGCCAGGGCATCGAGCCGGCGCAGATAGGCGGCGATATCGAGATCGGGGTAAGCCTCGGCGGCTATCACCAGCGCGGCCTCCGCCAGGTCTATGTCTTCCTCCGGTTTGCGCGCCAACTCGGCGAAGCGCTCCCGCGGGTTCTTGCCCACCATGTCGTACCTCTACGCCCCCGCATAGCGTGTGCTTGCAGCCGAATGCAAGACACGGCCGGCGATTTTTCTCGGCCGCGTGACAGCTTGCGTTGATCGGCCCAACTGGTAGACGATGGCGAGGAGAGCCGATGGACATCAACGGCAAGGTCGCAGTGGTTACCGGCGGCGGTTCGGGTATCGGACGCGCCACGGCAATCCGCCTGGCTCAAGCGGGCGCGCGGGTTGTCGTCGTCGATCTTGACGAGCGCGGTGCCGGCGAGACGGCGGCGCGAATCGCGCAAGCCGGCGCCGCTGCCGCCGCCTTCGGTGCCGACGTTGCGCGCCCGGCGGAGGTGGCCGCGATGCTGGATTTCGCCGGCGGCCGCTTCGGCGGGTTGGACATCTTACACAACAACGCCGGCATCACTACGGGTGATCCAGGCTACCCGGAAGCGGGCTTGGAGCAGTGGCAGCGCGTCATTGACATCAACCTGCGAGCGGTAATTCTCGCCACTCAGCTGGCCTTGCCGCTGCTACGCCGCCGCGGCGGCGGCGCCGTCGTCCACACCTCGTCGCTGGCCGGCCTGGTCGGTTGGGCACCGGATCCGATTTACGCCGCCACCAAGGCGGCAGTGGTGTTGTTCACGCAATCGCTGGCGCCGCTGGCGGCCGAGAACATCCGCATCAACTGCATCTGCCCCGGCGGCGTCAATACCCCAATGCTGCAGCGGGCGCGGCAGAGCGCCAGGGAGAAGCCGCCCGCCGAGCTGCCGCTGCTCGAGCCCGAGGAGGTCGCCGATGGGGTGCTCCAATTGATATCGGATGACACGCTGGCCGGGCGCACGCTGGTGATTGCGCCCGGGCTGCGTGATTTCGCCCCCCTGCCGCCATTGCCAAGCTAGGGGCTGGCCGCCGCTCTTTTCGCGCAGAGTTTGCCGTTCAATTGTAAGCCGTAAGGAGGAAGCACAGTGCACGATCAAGACAATCGGCCGCCGGCACAGGGTGGCGAGGTGGCTCGGCCGCAGGCATCGCGGCGTGACCTTGCCGATCTCAAGCACCGAATGGAGAGCTGGTTGGCCAGCAAGTTGCCGCCCGGGTCCGCGCCGCAGGTGTCGGCGCTGGAGGTGCCCTCCTCCAACGGCATGTCGAGCGAAACGGTGCTGTTCGGCGCCAACTGGCGCGAGCAAGGTCGCACACGCACCGAATCGTTGGTGGCTCGCGTGGCGCCGGATGCCGCGGCCGTGCCGGTCTTCCCGGTCTACGACCTCGAGTGCCAGTTCCAGGTGATGCGGCTGGTCGGCGCCAATACCACGGTGCCGGTACCACACGTGTACTGGTCCGAGCCCGACAGCGGGCCGCTCGGCGCCCCCTTCTTCGTCATGAAGCGGGTCGAAGGTCAGGTGCCGCCCGACATCATGCCCTACAACTTCGGCAGTTGGGTGAGTGAAGCAACGGCGGAGGAGCAGGCCCGGTTGCAGAAATCCAGCGTCAACGTGCTCGCCCGGCTGCATGAGATCGCGCAGCCGGAGCGCACCTTTGCCTTCTTGCAATCCAAGCAGCCAGAGCCGACCGCGTTGCGACGCCAGGTCGCAGAGCTGTGGGCCTATTACGAATGGGTTAGGGAAGACTTGCGCGTGCCCCTGATCGAGCGCTGCTTCACCTGGCTGCAAGAGCACTGGCCGAAGGACGAGGGGGAGACGGTGTTGAGTTGGGGCGACGCCCGGATCGGCAACATCATGTACCGGCAGTTCGAGCCGGTGGCGGTGTTCGACTGGGAGATGGCTGCGCTCGGCCCCCGGGAGCTGGATCTCGGGTGGATGATCTTCATGCACCGCTTCTTCGAGGACATCGCCGCGAAGATGGGCTTGCCGGGGATGCCGCACTTCTTGCGGCGCGATGACGTCGCCGCCACCTACGAGTCGTTGAGCGGCCACACCCCCCGTGATCTCGACTTCTACACCATGTATGCGGCCCTGCGGCACGGCATCATCATGAGCCGCATCCAACGCCGCGCCATCCACTTCGGGGAAGCCACGATGCCTGAGGACGTTGACGACCTCATCATGCACCGGGCCACGCTCGAGGCGATGCTGGCCGGTACTTACTGGAAGTGATCACGGCGGCGCTCAACTGCCGATGTAGCGCTGGCGATAGTCGGCGAACTCACGCCGGATTTCGGCTTCGGTGAATCCGAACTTCTCCAGCGAGTACTCGTGCGGAGCGCGCTTGTCGCGGCGGTTCTCCTCCACCCACCACTGCATCTCCTTGACCACCTCGGCCGTGAGTTTGCGCTCGAGGAAGTCGTAGATGCGGCCGACCTCGGCGATCGGGTCGCGCACCACTGCCCGGTAGTCAACGTCGATGAAAGGAGCGTGCGTCATCGGGTCGCGCACCTGCATGCAGTGATGCAGCGCGCGGCTCCAGTGCTCGAGACAGTACCGGCCCACCACCAGCGGGTCGACGTCGTCGCAAGCCAGCTGCCACAGCGAGTAGTACATGCTGGTGATCGACGGGATGGTCTGGAGCGGGTCGCGGTGAGTCTGGATGACGCGGGCGTCGGGGAAGACCTTGAACAGGTACTCGACGAAGCCGAGGTGGTGGGGTGTCTTGAGCACCCATTGCCGCCCGACTCTGCCGGCTTGGCGCTTCTGCCACTGGAGAAATTGCAGCATGAGCTTGAGGTACTCGTAAGCGCCGGTGTTGTCCTGCTGCTTGGACCAGGAATCATAGGTTGGCACATGGGCCATCGATCCCGGCACGGTGCTGTAGAAGGAGTGCTCCAAGAGCAGGATCTCCTCGTCGGGTCCTTCGGGGTCCCAGGGATGGATGGCGGCCAGCGCGGGCACGGCCTCGAGAATGGCGCGCACTTGCTGGTGGGCGGCGGCGATGCGCGGGTCGGGCTCGCCCCACTTGCTGCCGGGGAACGGCGCCGGATTGCGGTTCTCCCACCAGGCCACGGCGTTGGTGTTGGGGTCGCACGACAGCAGGCGGTGCAGCATGGTGGTGCCGGTCCGGGCCAGACCGACGATGACGAAAGGAGCGCGGATTTCTTCGTCGCGAATCTCGGGATGGCGTTCGAGGTGCTCCTCCAAGCGGAAGCGGTTGACCAGCAGATCGACGATCCGCGCGCGCATCGAGAATCGGCCGGCGGCGTTGAGGTGCGCTTCCTCTACCAGTGAGCGCAGCAGTACGCGCATGGGGGCGAGGAACGAATCGTCAGTCCAGCGCGCGCGGCTCGCTTGACGCAACGCCTCGTCGAGAATGGCTTGCTCGTCCAAGCCGATGGTTGCGCCCGCTGTATCTGTCTGTGACATCGTGTCCTCCGTGCGCCCGCCGGCGCTCCTGGCTCAACTCCAGCGAATTTCGGCGGGGTCGCGGTCGTAAGGCTTGAACATGTCCTTCCACCAGTAGGCAATCAAGGTGTCGAGCAGCTCCGATTTGCCGCCTTCTCGCACCTTCCTCATCTCGCCTTGCAGCGTCGCCAAAGCGCGGCGCACCTGGGAGCCGAACAGTTTTTCGAGATACTCGGTCGGAATCCGTGGGGTGCCTTCATCGAAGTTCCCGTCCCTATCCAGCGGGGCTGGGCCGATGGGCGGGATGTAGTACACGTTCGGGCCGGTGCCGTACTCGGGATGCAGTGGCAGCGCCACTTCCCATTTGCCCACCAACCTGGCCACCGGACCGTCCGCGTCATCGAGCATGCCGAACCACACCGCCCGGCCGGGGCACTGGCGGGCACAGGCCGGCGCCACCATCTGTTCCACGCGCGGGAAGCACATGATGCAGTGCTGGCTGACCTTGGTGACGTGGTTGAAATAGATTTTCTTGTACGGGCAGGCCGCCGCGCAGGCCTGGTGCCCGCGACAGCGGGTTTCGTCACGCAGCACGATGCCGTCTTCGGCGCGTTTGTACATCGCGCCCTCGGGACAGACCTCGACGCAGGCCGGCTTGGTGCAGTGATTGCACAGCCGCGGCATATAGAAGGAGTACGAGTTGGGGAACTCGCCCGCGCCCTGATCCTCTTCCCAATTCGGACCCCACTTCGGCTCCTCGCCCAGCTGGTGCAAGAAGGTGTCGCGGCCCTTGCCGCCGAACATCGCCTCCTCGTGGTTGAACTTCCAGCCGCCGCCCCACTGCTCGCGTTCGGGCACGCGCCCCGGCGCCAGCTGGCCGTCTTTGTAACCGCCGCCCATGCTTTCCCAATCGCGCGGGTGCCCGCGCCCGGGCAGGGTGTTCACGGTGCACCACCACTGGTACTCCATGCCCTCGTCGCGGGTCCAGAGCATCTTGCAGGCGACCGAGCAGGTCTGGCAGCCCATGCACTTGTTGAGATCGAATACCATCGCCGCTTGCCGGGCGGAGTTGCTGCTTGTGGTCATCGTTGGTCTCGCTTACTTCCGAGCGCGCCGGGTGGGCTTGCCTACGCGATCTTGCTCACGTCGACGCGGGTGGCGCGATCGACGTGCGTCGGCTGCCACATGAACGGCCAGTAACGCAGGTGGCCGTAGCCGCCGACGAGGTGGAGCCACTTCACCATGGCGCCCTCGACGTCGCTCGGCCCGCGCAGGCCGCGGAACTGCACCGGATCCCAGCCGGTGTAGCAGATCACTTGTCCCGGCTGCACTGACGGTGACAGCTTGACCCGCACCAAGAAGGCGCCCATGTCGTTGTGCACCCGCACCTCCTCGTTGTCGGCCACGCCGCGGGCCGCGGCATCGTGCGGGCTCATCACCAGATGGGGCCGGCCGCGGTGGGTTTCGAGCATCACCTGGTTGACGATGTTGGTGCTGTGCACGCTCCAGCGGTTGTGGCCGCTGGTGAGCAGCAGCGGGTAGTTGCCGCCCATCTTGGGCGGGTCCTTGTGACACGGCAACGCCTCGCCGGCTTCGAGGAACCACTCGTGGTCGATGTAGAACTGCGCCCGGCGGGTCAGTGTCGGGTAGGGGACTTTCTTCTCGAGGTGGTTGCGTAGGGGTGACATCGTCTCGTCGGGCTTGATGTCGGTCTGATAGCTGAGCGCGTTGGGGAACATGCCGAAGTCGGTGAAGCGCACCGCGCCCTGCTGGCGCAGGCTCTCGATGGTGGTACCCTGCGGCACCACACCCATCATGGCGCTGGTCTGCACGCCCTCGGCCGTGATCACGGCCTCGTCCACCATCGTGCCACCGCCGGTGAAGGTGTCCTCGAGCGTTGCCAGGGTGACGCTCTGGCCGTGACTGTTGGTGTACTCCGTCATACCGCGGGCCTGAGCGCGCTCGCCCAGCTGGCGGCAGAGCTGGCGGAAGATTTGCCACTCCGGCAGTGACTCGCCGCCCGGTTCCACCGCTTTGTCCAGCGGAGTGAGAAAGAGGGTGGCGGCGTAGCCGTTGGCGTGTGGCCGTTCGTAGTTCTGCGCCGCCGGCAACACGTAGTCGGAGAACAGCCCGGTGGCGGTCATCTTGACGTCGATGCTGACGATGGTCTTGAGCTTGGGCCAGAGGTGCGTCAGGAACATGCTCTGGCCGCCGCGGGTGCGCCGCAGCAGGTTGCCGCCGCATTCGATCATCACCCGCGGCGGCTGGTCGGCGCGCGGAACGTCGACGCCGTTCCACCAACCTTTGTCCATGGCCTCGCGGAAGTAGTCATCGAACTCGCGCCGCATGCTGGGGTCGTTCCAGTCGCGGCGATTCCAGAGTTCGCGGAAGCCGCAGTGGTGGTACCACCACCAGGCCACCGGCACGTAGGTGCCCGTCATCGCGCTGCGCATCTGCATGACGTCGATCATGGCGATCTCGTCGGTTTTGCTCGGGTCGTCGGCCTTGATGCCCTCGACCGTGGCGCGCAGCATCATCAGGATCTGTTCCGCCTCTTCGATGCCGCTCTTGGTGCGGGGTTCGTTGAGGTGCATGCCGGTGGACGGGCCGGTGTTCCAGTAATCGGGCCCGGCGCCCTTCTTGCCCCAGTTGCCGGTGAGCGCCAGCAGCAGATACATCGAGCGGCCCATCAGGTCGCCGTGATAGAACTTGCCCGTGCCCAGGCCTTCGTGCACGCGGGTTTTCTTGCGGGCCACCTTGCGCGCCAGCGTGCGGATGACCTCGGGGTTAACGCCGCACATGGCCGCTGCCTTCTCCGGGGTGTAGTCGCGCAGCCGGTCCTGGAGCAGCGAGAAGACAGGGCTGACCTGCACCTGCGCGCCGCTTTTCAAGGTGGCGGTGTAGGTGCCGTCCAGCGCCGGGTCGAGTTCACCGAGCGCCAGGTTGCCGCGGGCTGCCTCCACGATCCGTCCCGAGCGCGCATCGTAGCAATAGAACTGGTCGTCGCGCCCGCCGTCGTTGAGGTCGGAAGCGCGCAAGAACCTGTGGTCGTCGAGCCGCACCAGCAGCGGCAGATCGGTCTGTTCTTGCACGAAGGTGCGGTTCAGCAAGCCTTCGTCGATGACCACCTGGCTCATGCCGAGGCAGAGGGCGGCATCGCTGCCGACTTTGACCGGTACGTGGTAGTCGGTGTGCATCGCCGAGGGGTTGACGTCGGGGGCGATGATCACCACTTCGGCGCCCTTGTAACGCGCCTCCGTCAGGTAGTGGTAGACCGGGATGCGCGTGTACGCCGGGTTGCAATGCCAGATGAAGATCAATTCGGCGTGAACGTGATCATCGGAACTGGGAGTGATGTACTTGCCCCAGGTGAGGTGCATGCCGGGCACGCAGTCGCCGATGTCGGAGTCGAAGTCGCCCAGCGGGATGCCGGTGACCGAGCAGAAGCGGCGCTGGGCCATCATGCCCCAGGCCAGCGCATTGGCGCCGTTGGGTGAGAAGACGGCTTCCGGGCCGACTTCTTGGATGGCGTCGAGGATGCCGTCGGCGATTTCCGATAATGCTTGGTCCCACGAGACCCGCTGCCACTTGCCCTCGCCGCGTTCTCCGGCGCGCTTGAGCGGGTAGAGCACGCGCTCCTTGGCGGTCAAGAACTGATGCCAGCATGAGCCCTTCTGGCAGCCGAGCGGGTTGAAGTCGGGCACGCCCTCTTCGACCCGCGGCAGGTTGCCGGCCTGCTCCTCGAACATGATCTTGCCGTCTTTGAGGAAGACCCAATACGGGCAAGAGCCGACGGTGGGGTAGCAATCGACGGCGTGGCTGCTGTTGACGACCTTGTCCCACTTCCACTTGCCCCGGTAGGTATCTTCGGAGCCGCGGGCAGCCGCTGATTTCCCTGCCTGCTGGCGTTGCGCGGTGGTAGCCATTGATACTCCTGCGTAGACAAACGTCCGTTTGGCCGGCGCGCGCTTGTAGTCCATCGCCCCAGGAGCAGTCAAGCTGAAGATCGCGCCACGCAATTCTGGCGGGCATGATCCACCCAGCCCGATCATCCTGGCCGCTTGGTTTCCCCGATGATCACTCGCTCCACTGGGTTCGGCACCTCATCCGGGTTCCACAACGCGGAGCGGAAATACTCGTAGCGGGACCACGGCACGGTCAGATTGGCGAAGAACGGCGAGCTGATGTCGCCGCTTGGACCGGAGGAGTGCGCGAAAAGCGCCTCCTCAGGTTTGGCGAGATCGCAGATGAAGCGACTGCTGGCGCCGACGAAGGCGCGCAGTCCGTTACTGGCCGGAATCGGGACGCACGGGCTGACGGTGTACAGATCGCCCGGGAACGGTGCGTCGAGCGCGAGAAAGTAGCTGCCGATCAGCGGCAGCTCCGCGAGGATCGTGCCGAGGCGAATGCGCTGGAACTGATCCCAGCGCCACCGCTCCGGTTGTGCGCCGCACTGCTTTACAACACGCGTGACCGCTGCCTCGAAGGCCTCGCCTGCCAGCGCCGCGAACGACTTGCCGCTGGCCCGCTCGAGGTCCGGATGCAGCGGATCGCTGCGGTCGCGCAACAGCTGCTGCACCCGCAGCACGGCGCGCCGGCCATTGAGATAGCGGCGGCCGGTCTCTTTGCCGAGCAACGGCGCGAACACCCGCCGCGCCAATTCCTGCTGCGTAAATGCCAGCAGCGGCGCGGCGGCCGAGTCGCACGTGAAGTCGCCGTTCCATGCCGCGAGCACGCGATAGGCATGCCCGACCGCGTCGGAGCGTTCGGCGAAGGCGGAGCAAAGCCCGAGCAGCGCATCGCGCAGCGGCACGCCGTAATCGGAGCCCAGATCACGCTGCAGGGCCGCGAACGTCTCGCATGAGTGGGCGGCGTTGCCCGCCAGGAACGACTCGATGCGCAGCTGTCGATGACGTGGCTCGACATGCACCCGCGTCGTGGCGATGCGGAATTTGTCCGGATCAACGATGGAGTTGGCCGAGGCCACGAAGCCGCGGGCGGGGTTGAGCATCTTCGGCATCTGCGCAAACGGCACGAAGCCGTCCCACTGCGCTGCCGGATCATGCGCGTCGCGCACGAACAGCCCGTCTCCTTGCCGGCGCGGCAGCCGGCCGAAGGGCTCCCAACCGATGTGGCCGTCCTTGTGGCCGTATACATGGTTGAAGTCGAACGGCCCGTCGTTGATGCGCGCCAGGGCGTGCTGGTGTTCCTCGACCGTCTTCGACTCGGCCAAGGCGAGGTAGCCGTCAAAATACGCGGCAAGATCCGACGGCACCACGCGCAGCGCCAGATCGGCGCCGTCATGATGCGTCCAGCCGGGATAGATGATGCCGTGCTCGCACTGCTCCCATTCGATGGTGATAGCGCGGCCGAACCGTGCGCGCTGGGCCTCGCGGTGCTTGGTGATGGCGCCGGTGCCACTGACGGTCCGATAGCGGCTGGCATCGCCGGGCAGCCGCTGGACGCGATAGAGGTCCCAGCCGTCGCGGTACGCGGTGGTGCAACCCCAGGCGAGGTAGCCGTTGTGCCCGAAGCCGAAGATCGGACAGCCGAGCATCATGCCGCCCTGGACGCGATAGCGCGGGCAATCGAGGTGGGCGTGGTACCAGAACGTCGGCAGCGGCAGCAGCGGTACGTGCGGATCGTTGGCGACGATCGGGGCGCCGGAGGCCGAGCGCTCGGCGCTCACCGCCCAGTTATTGCTGCCACCGGCGGTGAGATGCAGCGGCGGCTCGGGCTCCGGGCCCGGCACCACCGGATAGCTCGCCGGCACATTCTCCCACGGCGCCTCAGGATAGAAGCGCCGGGCGGCATCATCGCCGAGCTGGCCGCGTACCGCGTCGAAGATCAGCTCGACATCGAGCGGCGCCAGCGCGATGGCGAAGGCGCAGGCGCGCGCGGCGAGCAGGGCGTCGCTCGGGCGCCACGGGCGCACCGCGCCGAGCAGCAAGTACTCCGGCGGATAGACGCCACGCATGGCATGCAACGCGGCATTGATGCCGGCGGCAAACCCCTCCAGGCACTGCCGGCCGCGCTCGCCGAGGCGCTCGTAGTCGCGCTCGCACTGGGGCTCGAATCCGAGCGGCTGGATGAAGGCGTCGAGATCACCGACGCGCTTGCCGGCAAACATCTCGCTGTCTTTCGGCACCGCGATATTGCCCACCAGCTCGCAGAGCCGGCCGGCGCCGAAGTGGCGCACTATATCGAGCAGCACGAAGCGGTCGGCGGCCTGGAGAAAACCGAGCGCTGCGAACAGATCGGGTTCCTGCTCGGCGTAGATGTGCGGAACACCGTTGGCGTCGCGGATAATCTCGACGCGGCCGCGCAGCGGCGGAAAGTGCTGCGCCGCGAGTGCTGGAACCGTGCCCGCATTTCGCGCGCCGGCGAGCGCACGCACGGTGCGCGCCAGCATTGCCACCCGGCGCTTGCGCGGCAACCGATATTGGGAAAGCACCGGTTCGAACCTGCCGCCCTCAGCGCGCTGACCGGCCGCTCCGGTTCTTGTCCCAGACGGCAGCAAGGATCAGGCAGAAACCCAGCAGACGAATCAAATACGGGACCGGCGCACCTTCGCTGGCGTCGGCGCCGAACGACAAGGCTACCCGACCCAGGGCCAGCACCCAGAAGGCAAGGGCAAAGATGAGGAACAGCCGGTCGGCGGTCTCTTTCCAGAAGCGCAGAAAGAACAATCCCACCACCGCCCATGCCATCGCGGTTGCTCCGAACATGAACAAGTTCATACGCGCCTCACCTGACATCCCAGATCAAGCCGTAAAGCAGGATCGCAGAGGCAGCCAGTGCCATAGCGTGGCGCAGGTGGCTGAGGTCAGCCTCGGGAATTACCACCAGGTCGATGAAAACCAGCAGGTTGTTCAGCGTCAAACCCGCGAAGCACAGCCCGCTCCACAACAGCAGCCGCGAGCCACCGCTGAAGTAGCCGCGCAGTAGCAGCCAGGCGCAAACGCAGGCCGTGAGGGCGCACAAGGCGTACACCAACGGGGCCATCTCACTTCTCCTTTCTGACCACGAACGCATCGGCAAAGCGTTGCACGGCAGGTGGGCTCTTGGCGTGGATCAGGTTGGTAACCTCGACCAGCTGGTCCCTGTACGCCGCGTCGAGAAGATCCGCCGCCCGCGCCAGCCTTTCGTCTTCCGGGCGGTAGCGATAGCGGGGGCTCGGCCGTGCCGAGGCGGTCAGAAACCCCCGCGTGCTCAGCTCGGCCAGCACGGTCATAGCGACGCTGGCGGCGATGTAGAGTCGTTCTGCCACCGCGCCGGCGTCCCATTCCCGCGCCGGGTCGCTGCGCAGCAACAGCAAGGCTTCCAACTGAGCCACCGAATCGATGTGCGCAGCAATCACCCGCCGGACGTCCTCGGGAATCGCATCAGTGCCCATGCAACCTCCGACCGAGACAGCGCGTAGGATACGCCTTCCTCAAAAGCCCGTCCATAACCTAAAATCCTTGGGCCTGCTTTCGGGTGAGCGGCCCTGGACCAAGCTCTATCTGGCCGATCTCTTCGAAGCCAAGTGGACCAAGCTGCCGGCGGCGAGCGGCGGCGTTAAGCTCGATTTCGTGCGCTGGGTAGCGGGCAAGTCGCGGATCGCCGCCGCCATCGTCGGCCGCGCCCGGCACGGGTTTCCGCTTGCGCTGGACCTCCGGGCGACGCCCGTGGCGGAGATGGAGTGAGGCACGCGGCCGGTCAACACGCGTACGGCGGGCGGCACACGCGCGCCGGCGGAGGTCGGCTCGTGGCCCGCATGAGCACAATCGCGATTGCTTGGTCGTTTACGCACGCAGTTCGATCGCCGCGTTGCTGAGCACCGGAGTGTCGCGCTCCTTGGTCTTCGCGTCCACCAGCAGCCGGCCGCCTTCCCGCCACACCGACGTCACGATCGTTTCGCCCGGAAACACCACGCCCGCGAAGCGCACCTGGTAGCGGGCGACCTTAGTGACATCGCCGTCGAGAACGTGGTCGACAACCGCCTTGCACACGACGCCGAAGGTCGACAGCCCGTGCAGGATCGGCTTGTCAAAGCCGCCCATCGCGGCGAACTGCGGATCCGCGTGCAACGGGTTCTTGTCACCCGAGAGGCGGTAGATCAGGGCCTGGTTGGGCATCGTCTTGCTCTCCGCGGTGACATCGGGAGCGCGCTCGGGGGCCTGGTTGCCTGCCGGCGGACCGGATTCGCCGCCGAACCCGCCCTCGCCGCGGGCGTAGATGCCGAAGCGGTTCGTGAACAACGGGCCGTCCTTATCGCCCGACACCGTTTCCACGATGATCAGCGCAGCCTTGCCCTTATCCCAGATGTGCGCGACGCGGCGCTGGGTTTCCACCGCGCCGGCAACCGGAATCGGCCGGTGGATGACCAGGTCCTGCTCGCCGTGCAGCACCATCATGAAGTTGATCTCAACCCCCGGCATCTCGCCAAGCCCGGAGAGCGCACCGAAGACCGGGATCACGCCGTAACTGGGAAGCACCTTGAGATTTCTCTCGTAGGTGTACTCGAGCTCCTTCTCATCGGTGGGCTTCTCGAAGCCCGCCCCGAGGCCGAGGTGGTAGAGTACGATGTCGTCCGGCCCCCACTCTGCACGCTGAGCGGGAAACTTCGCGGCGAGCGCCCTGCTTGGATCGATAGGCATAGTGTCCTCCACAGCGCGGGCTTTGCCCGCGGTCCAAAGTCGAAAGTCTCAACCCCAAAGCCAAATTACCAATCTGATTTCATTGCGTCACGCAAGAGTCATTCCCGGGGACGGCGGCTAGCGCTATTGCGGCAGCCCCAAGATGGTAACGGCACAGACCGAGCCTGGTCCTCCCAGATTGTGCGCCAGCCCGAGGCGCGCGTTTTTCACCTGTGCCCCATCGGCCCGGCCTTGGAGCTGTTTGGTGATCTCGCAGAGCATGCGGCAGCCGGTGGCGCCGATGGGATGACCGAAGCACTTCAAGCCGCCGCTGGCGTTGACGGCGATCTTCCCGCCCACATCCGCATGCCCTTCGCGCACGAACTTCGCGGCCTGGCCGCGCTCGCAGAAGCCGAGGTCCTGGATGTTGAGCAGTTCGGTGATGGTGAAGCAGTCGTGCACCTCGGCCAGGTCGATCTCCGCGACCGGGTTCTTGATCCCTGCCTCCGCGTACGCCAACTTCGCCGAGGCCTGCGTTGCCGGAAAACCCAACCAGTCGAAGGACGCCCGATACATCGGCAGAAAGGCGTGCATGGTCAGCGCGTTTGCCTTGGTGAGGGCGTAATCGTGCTTGTGCTTGCTCTTCTTGGCGATCTCCGGCCGAGTGATCACCACCGCGGCGGCGCCGTCGGACATGGCGCAGCTGTCGAAGCGCCCCAGGGGCCAGGCGATCATCGGTGCGTTCAGGGCCGTATCCAGGCTGATGGCCCGCCGGAAGTGCGCCTTCGGGTGATGGGCGCCGTTCTTGTGATTCTTGACCGCGACTTGCGCTAGGTCCTCCCGCGTCCAGCCGTACTCGTGGAAGCAGCGCGTGGCGGTCAGGGCGAACATAGCCGGAGCGCTGGCGCCGCGCATCACCGGATGCCCCATGTCTACCGGCAGGCCGGAACCGCCGACATCCATGAGCTTCTCGACTCCACAGGCGAGCACGACATCGTAGACTCCGGATGCGACCGCAAAGCAGGCGTTGCGGAAGGCATCCATGCCCGAGGCACAGAAGTTCTCCACGCGTGTGGTGGGCTTGCCGAACAGCTTGAGAGGTTCGGCGGCGACGCTACCGCTCAGGCCGGTGAAGTCGTAGAGGTTGCCCACCCAGGTCGCCTCGATGTCGTCCGGGGTAACCCCGGCGTCATCCATCGCCTCGAACGCGGCCTCCACGATCAGGTCTTCCGCGTCCTTCTCCCAGAGCTCGCCGAACTTGGTGCAGCCGACACCGATGATGGCCGTCTTGTCCTTGATGCTTCCCATGAGATTCTCCTCTTGCGCCTCGGCTGAACTTGCTCAGCGCTATGCGCGTAACGACATAAGCAATTCCGCTTTTCCTCCTCCAGCACGAATACCACGAAACTCACGAAGATGATGGGAAACCCTTGTCGTCGCCTGGAGCGGCTCGGCCTGTGCTATCCTGCTACCCCTGGAAATCATCGAAGCCGAGTTCGAGAACGGTGTACTTCGTCCCATGCGCCCCAGTGGGGGTCTTGGGCAGTGGACGTCACAGCACGAGCGCTCCGACCGGATGCTCCGGTCCCAACGGAAGTAGCTGCAGCGTCTTGATCCCATTACTCCCTCCTCGTGAGGGGCGCGGTCTCTGGGTCCTTCGACCCGCCGACAATATCGCCGGTCTCGATGTCCTCGACCCAAGCGGGGTATTGAGAAGGCGCTCCAGGAATATCGACAGCGCGCCCGTCGACGCGATAGCGATGTCCCGGCTGGCCCGTGAACTCGACCAGCCGCACTTGCACGGGCCGAGTGATGCTCGCAAAAGATGAGCCCGGGCCGAGAAAGAGATGGTTGACCCAGTATGCGGTAGTAACCGCATGAGGCCCGGGAAGAACCGCCCACTCGTCGGCGGACGGGTCCACGGAGTGACCGTCGACGGAGATGACGGTGATACGTGTGGTGCGGTTGTAGACGACCCATATCTTGCGGTGGGTCGATCCCGAAAGCACGGCCACCTGCTGATTTGGTAGTGCAGGACCGTCATACAGTTGCACTCTATGCGTGGAACACGCGGCTACGATGAAGGCGATGAACAGAAGTGGCAAAGTGGCGCGAGCATGTGTCATGAGACACTCCGGTGGTGGTGTCTAACGCCCTGCGCGGCCAGACCGCGCCCTCGACCAGCGCCTCGACAGGCGACCCTCATCCGGCGAAGTGAACATGACGGGGCTACCCAGCCCAGCTGTTCCGTGTCCTTCCGGTGAGCATGCATGCGCGCTGACGTCGCGTTCGACTAACCTCCCCGGCCATCTCGACGAGAGGAGGATGGTCGAATGGCAAGGGAGAACAGCGCAACGCAGGGACTGGCACGACTGAGTGAGCTGCGGC
>JACQVA010000217.1 GCA_016210005.1 Deltaproteobacteria bacterium
CCGTTCCACCTCCTCTCCGCGGTCCTCATCGGGGCGGGCTTCATTCTGCTCGCGAGGGCATGGCTGGCGCTGTACACCGCTCAGCTTTGCCGGCGCGTTGCGACGCACGGGCCTTACGCCCGGATCCGGCATCCGCAATACGTCGGTTTCGTGCTGATCATGGCGGGCTTCCTGCTGCAGTGGCCGACGCTGGTCACGCTCGCGATGTTTCCGGTCCTCATTTTCATGTACATGCGCCTGGCGCTCCGGGAAGAACGCGATGCGCTGGAGGCGTTTGGAGACGAGTATCGGCGCTACATGCTTTGCACGCCGCGGTTCGTGCCGCGCATCGCAGGACGGCCGCGGGACGCGGGCGAAGCGCAGTGAGCCCGGAGAATTGGTTTCGTCAGCGCTCCCACCGTATGTGATCTTCTCGGCGAGCGCAAGAAGCTCCGTCCTTCTCGCCGCGCGCGGCGATGTTGGACATAAGCATCGGTGCGAGGGCGGCCGGGTTTCCCCTGCGCTTCTTGCACTTGACCTGAGAGCTGCTCGCACGTTCTAGAGTGACCTTGATGCGAGGGCAGTAGAGCTTTGCGCCGCGCCTGCGTGGCTTGACCTTCGCACCAGGCCAAGCCGCACATTTCCAAGTGTGGAAACCCTCAGAAGGAGCGTCGACATGAAAATCCTCGCGCTGGTGCTGGCGGGTGGCGAGGGCTCGCGCCTTTATCCGCTCACCGCCGAACACGCCAAGCCCGCGATCCCCGTCGCAGGCGGTCACCGCCTCGTGGACTTCGTGCTCAGCAACCTGGTCAATTCGGGCGTCACCTCGATCTACGTGCTCGCGCAATACAAGCCGCAGTCGCTGATCGAGCACATCCGCACGGTGTGGGCGCCTGCTGGGAGCGGTCCGGACCGATTCGTGAGCGTGGTGCTTCCGGGATCCGAATCGGTGCGGGGGCCCTTCCGGGGCAGGCAGATGCCGTCTACAAGACTCTGCATCTGTGCGCGCGCCACGCGCCGGATCTCGTGGCGGTATTCGCAGCCGATCACGTCTACCGCATGGATGTCGGGCAAATGGTCCAAGCCCATGCCCAGAACAAGGCGGACATCAGCGTTGCGGCGGTGCCGGTTCCGATCGAGCAGGCGTCCTCCTTCGGCATCATCGCGAGTCACGCCGGCGGGCGCATCCGCGATTTCCAGGAAAAGCCCGAACGTCCGGCGCCTATCCCGGAGCGGCGGAGCCACGCCTACGCTTCGATGGGCAACTACCTGTTCGATCCGGACGTCCTTGCGGAGCTGCTCGAACAGGCCGCGCGCCGGGGCGAAACCGATTTCGGCACGCACATTCTTCCGCGCGCTGCTGCGACGCATCGCGTGTTCGCCTATGACTTCGCCGCGAACCGCGTGCCCGGAATCCTGCCGCACGAGGAGCCCAACTATTGGCGTGACGTGGGAACGATCAAAGCGTACCGGGCGGCGCAACGCGATATGTGCGGTCCGAGGCCGAAATTCAGCCTCGCGAACGAGAGCTGGCCCAGCAGCGCCGGATTGCACGCTCGAGCGCGCGCGCATGTCGCACTCCGCGCATTCAGCTAAAGCGCGCAAGTGCCGGCTGTGCGGGATGGCGATTGTCGAACCGCCCTACGCCGCGGTGCACGACGGATATTGCTGCGAAGGTTGCTTCCTCGCGGCGCGCAAGAGGCGGGCGTTGCCGCCGGAGGTCGATGACGCCCCCTATTTCGCACTGGCTGAGGCGCTGGTCGTTGCCCTCGACGCGCGGGAACACGAAACCGGGCTGCACTCCAGACGGGTCGCTTGCCATACGCTGATGCTCGCCAAGCACTTCACCGATGACCCACAGAGGTTGCGCCAAGTCTATTGGGGCGCGCTGCTGCATGATGTCGGCAAGATCGGAATTCCCGGTTCCATTCTGTTGAAGCGCGGCTCGCTGAACTACGGCGAGTGGGCGATCATGCGCACGCATCCGGAAATCGGCCACCGCATTCTGGCGGGCGTGCCGTTCATGTCGGAAGCGGCCGAGATCGTGCTGGCTCATGAGGAACGTTACGACGGCCGAGGCTATCCGCGCGGCCTGGCCGGATCCGCCATTCCGTTGTGGGCGCGGTTGTTCGCGGTGATCGACACGCTCGATGCGATCACCTCCGAGCGGCCGTACCGCAACGCCCTGGGGTTTGACGCGGCGCGCGCCGAAATCGCGCGCGGCTCAGGCAGCCAGTTCGACCCGATGGCAGTGGAAATATTCGCCGGCGAGGAAATTACTCTGCGCGGCATGGCGGAATTGAAATGCGGCGCGGTGACGATTCAGGCAGCGCTGGAAGCGACTGCGCGCACATCGCCACCGCGGCATACCCTTGACCTGAGAGCTGCTCGCAAGTTCCAGAGTGGATCTCGAAGCAAAGCGGCAGAAGAGCTTGGCAGGAGACGGGAAACTCACTTTACGAAAGGACATCTTGAAATGAGCAATCTGAGCGAAACGGCGTTTCTGGCCGAAAAAGTCGTAGATCCGGTGTGTGGGCTGGTAATCCGCGGAAGCGAGGCGGACCACCAAGTGGCGCACAAAGGCAATATCTATCATTTCTGTGAACCGCGATGCAAGAAGGCATTTGCGGACAATCCGGAGAAGTACATAAGGCTGCTTCGCTTCGCCAGTCATGAGTGGTAGGACAATGTTCGCCCGAGAGAAAATCACTTTGCGCGGCATGACCGC
>JACQVA010000218.1 GCA_016210005.1 Deltaproteobacteria bacterium
CAGCGTGCCGTTCCGTTTGCTGGCCAGGATGTAAACGCAGAACTGCTTGTCCATAGCGCCAAACGCCAAACTGGATTCCCGCTTTCGCGGGAATGACGGCCATAACACCGAACCACGTTACCCACAAATTTGTCGCGCACCGGGCGGCCATACCGCACTGGTCCGGCCTCAAGGTTCAGCGCTGACGCGCAATTCCACACGGCGATTGAGTGCGCGCCCTTCGTCGGTGTCGTTGGTTGCGGCTGGCTGCGTGGCCGCGAAGCCGGCTACGCTCATACGGCCGCGATCGATGCCCTTGCTGGCTAAGTAGTCCCGCACCGCCTCGGCCCGTTGCAGCGACAACTGCTGGTTCGCGGCCGCGGTGCCACGGCTATCGGTGTGGCCCTCGACGGCGACGGCGACGCTGCCCGACTCCGTCAGGGTCTCGGCCGCGGTGTCGAGAATCGCGCGGTCTTCGGGGCGGATCACGGCCTTCCTGGTGTCGAAGTTGACGCCGCGCAGCACGATCTTCCTTTTCGGCGGCAGCGGCGCCGGCGGAGGTAACTCCGCCACCAGCGGCGGCGCCGCTACTGGCGGTGGCGGCGGTGGGGCCAGGAAGCGGTGCTGCAAACTGACCCCGGTGGTTACAAAGGTCACGTCTGCCCGCGAGCCACGCGCGGCCGGGATGCCGGCGGCGTCGCGGCGAAGGAACAGGCCCAGCGCCGTCGCCCGGTCGAGATCGAGATTGAAACCGCCGGCGAGGGCGTAGCCGGCATCGGAGTTGTTGAGCGGCCCGCTGATGTCCGTATACACGCCACCCTGCACGCTGAAGTACACCTCCTTGCCCTCGTCATTGAGCGAAAGGCGCGGGCCAGCGGTGAGCGAGAGAATGCTCGTCAGGTCGCTCTCGGGCTTCGTCGATACCGCTGTGCCGAAGGCGGCAAACTGCGGCTGCGCCAGCAGGCTGACGGCGTACTTGCCGCCCCATTGATAGCCGAGGTAGGGCGCCACTGCTCCGCCCGGATCGGCGCTCTTACGGAATGTCGAGGTCGGGAAGGCGGCGCCGATATCGATGCCCGCAACCGGTTCGGCGGCGTGCGCCGCTGCTGCCAGCACGCTCCCCGCGATGCCCGCCATGATCAGGCCTTGCCACGATTTCTTTTGCATGCTGCCCTCCGTTTTGGGGATTGTGTAGCGCGAGACCGCTCCGGTTGCAAAGGTGGCGAAGCCGGTGGGCATCAGCTCGGCGGCGGTTGCTGCAGATGACGGAACTGTTCGAGATAGAGCTGGCGGTAGAGGCCGCCGCGCGCCAGCAGTTCGGCATGCGGGCCCACCTCGCGCACCTCACCATCCTCGAGCACCACGATCCGGCCGGCGTTGATCACCGTCGACAGGCGGTGCGCGATGATCAGCGTGGTGCGGCCCGCCATCAGCCGGCGCAAGGCTTGGTGAATCAGGTTCTCCGCCTCCGAGTCGAGCGCCGAGGTGGCTTCGTCGAGAACCAGGATCGGCGCGTCCTTGAGGAAGGCGCGCGCAATTGCGATGCGCTGGCGCTGTCCACCGGATAGGCGCACGCCACGCTCGCCGATCAGTGTGAGCAAACCCTCGGGCAGCTCCGCGATGAAGCCGTCGGCGTTGGCCGCGCGCACGGCGGCCGCCAGCTCGGCATCGGTCGCCGCCGGCTTGGCATAGAGGAGATTCTCGCGCAGCGAGCCGCTGAACAACACCGGATCCTGCGGCACGATGCCGATGTGCCCGCGGAGCGACGCCAACGTCAGTGCGCGCACGTCGATGCCGTCGACCAGCACGGCACCCTCAGTGACATCGTAGAATCGCGGCAGCAGCGACACCAGCGTCGACTTGCCCGCACCGCTGCGGCCGACGAGGGCGACGGTTTCGCCCGGCGCGATGTTCAGCGACACCCGCTGCAAGGCGGGGCGGCCGTTGCTGCGGCTGGCGTAGCTGAAACCGACGTCGCGAAACTCGACCCGGCCGCTGACCCGCGCCAGCGCCGGGGCGCCGGGGGCCTCGGCCACTTCGGCGTGGATATCGAAGAACTCGAAGATGCGCTCCATCGCCGCCAGCGAGTTGGACACCACTACGCTCAGCTCACTGAAGCGCTGCAGCGGCAAGTACAGGCTGCCGAGGTAGGCGTAGAAGGCGATCATGGTGCCGACGCTCATGGTGCCGTGGAGAATCATCGTGCCGGCCGCCCACACCACGATCAGCGGCGCCGCCAGGGTGAGAAACGTCGTCGCCGCTTGGCTGGCCGACGAGAGCTGGACGTTGGTCATGGTGAGATCGAGCAAGCCACGGCTGGTGCGGTAGAAGCGCTCGGCCTCGTGCTGCTCGCGGCCGAAGGCCTTGACCGCTCCGGCAGCGGCGATCTTCTCGTGCAGGTCGCCGGAGAAGTCCTCGATCATCTCCTGTACCGATTGGCTGGCCGCCTTGATGCGCGGGCTGAAGTAGCGGATCAGCAGCGCGTACAGCGGAATGACGCCGAGCGCGATCAGGGCGAGGCGGTGTTCGAGCACGAACAGTATCCACACCACGAAGCCGAGCGAAGCGCCGTCCATCCAGACGTTGGTGAGGGCCGAGCCGACGAAGTTCTGCGCCAGCTGGATGTCGCTGACGAAGCGCGCCACGATGCTGCCCGAGCGCCGCTCGTCGAAGAACGAGTGCGACATGCTCTGGATGTGCTGGTAGAGCGCGTAGCGCAGGTCGAAGATCAACCGGTGGCCGGCCTGGCCGGCCCAGTAGCTGCGGTAGTAACTGGCCACCCCCAGCACCGCGTAAGCCAGCAGGACGGACGCGCCAATGACCGTCAGGCGGCCGGGCGCGCCACTGCCGACCCCGGGCAGGCGCGCCAGCACGAACGCGCACCAGTTATCGAGCCAGCGATTGGTGGCCTCGGTCGCGTGCAGCGATCGGGCTGCTGGCGGCACCAGCAACACATCGGTGAGGTACTTGAGCACCAGCGGGAAGATCAACGGCAGCGTGAACTTGAGCACGCCGCAGGCCGAGGCCCCGGCGATCAGCCAGCGGTGGGGCCAGACGTAACTGAGAAAGCGCAGCAGCGGCGCCCGCCGGTGCGTAGGCGGCATAGGCGCAACGAAGCAGTCGCCCGCGCACGGGTCAAGCACTCGCCGCTATTTTGCCCGCGCGGGCAGACTGCTACGTTCTCCGCCCATGAGCATGGCTGAAACCATCGAACGCTTGCTGCGCCGGCAGCTGGCCGTTGATCGCCTTGAAATCCTTGATGACGGCTGGCGGCATGCCGGCCATGCCGAGGCCCGCGGCGGCGGGCACTTCACGGTCACCATCGTTTCACCCGATTTCACCGGCAAGGCGCGGATCGAGCGCCACCGCATGGTCTACGCCGCGCTCGGCGACCAGATGCGCCAGGCAATCCACGCGCTGGTGCTGATCACGCGGGCGCCGGATGAGGTTGGGCCGGGCTGAAGCTGGCGGGGCGCAACCGCGGGTTTGCTCAGCGCCGGGTGGCTTGCGGTCGGCTTGCGGACGGGCTACGCGGGACGTGATGGATCAGCCGATCCACTGCCCGGTGATGCTGGAAGAGGTGTTGGCGCACCTCAACGTGCGGCCGGGGGCGCGTTTCATCGACGCCACCCTCGACGGCGGCGGCCACAGCGCCGCTCTCTTGCAGCGCAGTGCTCCGGATGGGTGCGTGCTCGGAGTCGACCGCGACCCGGGGCTACTGAGTGCCGTGCGCCGCACCTTGGCGGCTGAGGTCGATTCGGGCCGGCTCATGCTCGCCGGCGGCAGCTTTCGGGCGCTGACCCGTATCGCCACGGTAAGGCACTTCGGCGCGGTCGACGGCGTGCTGTTCGACCTCGGCCTCAGCTCCTACCATCTCGAGGCCAGCGGCCGCGGCTTCAGCTTCATGCGCAACGAGCCGCTCGACATGCGTTTTGACCCCGCCGATGCCGATTGCGAGAGCGCCGCGGATATTGTGCGCACCCGCAGCGTTGACGAGTTGGCGGCGATCTTTCGGCAATACGGTGAAGAGCGCTTTGCCGGCCGCATCGCCGGGCGCATCATCGTCGAGCGCGAGCGCGCGCCGATCACCACCACCACCCAGCTCTTCGACCTCATCGCCGCGGCGCTGCCCGCCCGCATCCGCTGGCGCGCCGGCCGCTCGGCGGCGCGCATCTTCCAAGCCTTGCGTATCGCCGCCAACGACGAGCTGGACGCGGTCAGCGAGGGGCTGCCGCAAGCGGTCTCGCTGCTGGCCCCCGGGGGCCGGCTTGTAGTGATGTCATTTCACTCCTTGGAAGACCGAATGGTCAAGCAGTTCCTGGTGGCGGAGCGCGCCGCCGGGCGCCTGCGGATCGTGACCAAGCGCCCGTTGCGCCCGTCGGAAGCGGAAGTGGAAGCCAACCCGCGCGCCGCCAGCGCCAAGTTGCGCGTGGCCGAGAAGGCCTGAGGCGGGGCGCCGCCGTCAGCTCTGGCCGGCGTGGCCCTGACTGAGGCGGCGGGACTTGGCGCGGACGTTACGCCGCGCCGCCGGCAACGACTCGATCACGGTGATCATGACCGCGGGCGACACGGTCCAGTTGCCGCTGGCATCGTAGGCAATCGCGCTGAGGGAGTAACTGCCGGCCGCCAGCGTGCGCGTGTCCCACGCAAAGGTGTACGGGGCGGTTACGTCGCTGCCGCGCGGGCGCCCATCAACGTGTAGAACCACGCGCTTCATCGGGCCATTGTCGGTTGCGGCGACCGAAACGGTCACGATGCCGCGCACGGCTTCGCCGGCGCCGGGCGCGGCGATCGTCACCGCCGGCGGCGTGGTATCGGGACCGGTTAGCGTCACCCGCGCTGCGGCCACCGCGTCGGCGGCGTTGACCAGGCCCCAGCCGTAGTTCTCGTCGTAGCCGGCAGCCCCGAGGTCGCGGGCATTGGCCGCCAGCAGGTCGCCGATCTGTGCCGGAGTCAAATCGGGGTTGGCCCCAAGGAGCAATCCCGCAACTCCTGCGGCGATCGGGCTGGAGAATGAAGTACCGGAAGCCTTGGCGTAGCCGCCATCGCGGGCGGTGGTGGGGATCGCCACGCCCGGGGCCGCCAGATCAACGTAGGGGCCGGTACTAGAGAAGGTCGCGCGCTGGTTGTTGCGGTCGGTGGCGGCCACCGAGATGATCCAAGGATTAGCTTGGTCACGGTGGGCAAAGCCGTCGTTGCCGGCGGCAGCAAAGGTAACCCCGCCCTGGCTGGCGAAGTACTGCGCCGCGGCCTCGAGTGACTGGCCGCCGAAGATGGCGAAACTGATATTGGCGACGCGCGCGCCGTGGTCCGCGGCCCAAACTAGGCCGGCAGCCAGCGTCGAGGTGTAGGCGAACCCGTCCGTATCCGTCACCCGCACCGGCATGATCGGATTGGACCAGGCCACTCCGGCGATGCCCATTTCGTTGTCGCTGGCCGCGGCCGCCACGCCGGCGACCATCGTGCCGTGGCCGGAGAGATCGCGAGTGTCGCCGGTATTGTCGAAGACGTTGAAGCCGGCCATCACCTTGGCGGCGAGGTCTGGATGGCTGGCGTCCACGCCACTGTCGAGAATGGCGATCGGGGCGCTGGCAGATCCGGTGGAAACATCCCAGGCGGCGGGGCACTCGATGCGGGCCAGGTGATAAGCATCGGCCATGTACGGATCGGCGGACAGCATGGCTGGCGGGATGGCTTGATCACGTTCGACGAAGCGCACGCGGGGGTCAGCACGCAGGGCAGCTTCCACCGCTTCGAGTTGGTCGGCTTGGACCGTAACGACGTGCAACCTGATCGCCCGGATCCGTCTCACCCGCGCCGCTTTGTGCTGCCCCAGCAGGGCCCGCACCTCGGCGCTCGCCACTCCGCCCTTGGTCTGAACTAGCAAGCGCGCACCGTGCGCCGCGCGGCCGGTGACCGGCGCGGCATCGTCTGCGGGCGCAACGCGGGCGGACAACAAGGCCAGCAAAGCGAGCAAGACGGCGCCAGCCGACGCGGACAGCCGGCGCGTGTTGCTGGCCCAGGTGTGCTTGGTAATGTGAGTGGCTAGGGGCGACATCAACCGTGCTCGTCGAGACCTAAGTGCATCGCGCGTACCAGAAGAAGCTTAGGAAATACGGGCGTTCTCAGCCGGCTCGGTGGTCGCCGTCCTGACGAATCAGGCCGCTAGCCGGGATTGTGACGATCGCGGGCGCAGCAGGCTTGATCGCGCCGTTTTTCGCTGCCAAGAAGATGTCGTAATCGAGGCAAAAGCCCCCTCGGTGCGGATAATTGACGCTGATTTCGAAGCTTGATCAGTCATGTCGCAGGGAACGGATTTTTGACGGCAGGCGCGAGTTCAGGTTTATTGGGCACAATGCCGGCTCACGTTCGCTGTCCGATCTGTCAAAAAGAGTGCACCTGGCGGGGCAACCCGCATCGGCCGTTCTGCTCCGAGCGCTGTCGCCTGATCGATCTCAGCAACTGGCTGGGCGAGCGTTACCGCATCCCCGGCGCGCCGGCCGGCGACCAAAGCGAAAGTGATTCCGACCAACAAGCGAGTGCGCCGCGCGCTCCCGGCAAGCATGATTCACCCAAGCGCACTGATTGACCGCCGGGCGACGATCGACCCGACGGCCGAGCTCGGCCCCTTCGTCGTAATCGACGGGCCGGCGGTGATAGGCGCGCGCACGCGCATCCTGGCGCACGCGACGCTGATCGGCCACACCACGATCGGTGCCGACAATACGATCCATTGCGGCGCAGTGATCGGCGGCGAGCCGCAGGACCTCGGCTTCGCCGGGGCGGAGAGTTACGTGCGGATCGGCGATCGCAACGTCCTGCGCGAGGGGGTCACCGTTCACCGCGGCACCAAACCCGGATCGGCAACCGAGATCGGCAACGACAACTACCTGATGAACAACGCCCACGTTGCTCACAACTGCCGCATCGGGGATCGTACGATCATCGCCAGCGGCGCCGTGCTCGGGGGTTACGTGCAGCTGGATGATCGGGTGTTCGTGTCGGGCAACTGCGCGGTACACCAGTTCGTGCGCGTTGGCCGGCTGGCGCTGCTGCGCGGGTTGTCGCGCACCAGCCGCGACGTGCCGCCCTTCTGCATCATGGACGGGACCCATACCGTGCGTGGGCTGAACCTGATCGGATTGCGCCGCGCTGGCTTCAGCGCAGCCCAGATCAACGCACTGCGGGGCGCCTTTCGCCGCCTGTTCCGCGCCAAGGTCAACCTGCGTCGAGCAGTGGCCGAGCTGGCCGCTGAGTCGCACCCGCCCGAGGTGATCGAGCTGCTCGATTTCATTCGCAGCTCGCAGCGTGGCGTCTGTTTCGGCCCGCGGGCGCGAAGGGGAGAAGAAGAGTAGCGTGATGGCCGCGCCGGCGATCAGCCCGCGCAATCGAGCGATTAGCCGACCTCGGGGCCGGATCGGAGCCGGCGCCGTGGCTTGAAAGCCCTTGGGCATTGCTCTAGCTTGCTTGTGCTATGACGAGGAAGAAGCGGTTCTTGATCGGAGCGGTGCTGCTGGTCGGAGCGGTGACCTACCTGGTGTACGCGGGCGTGCGTGAGACCTCGATGTACTACTTCAAGATCGATGAGTTTCTGGCCAGGAAGAGCGAGCTGACCAACGAAGGCGTGCGCGTCGCCGGCCGGGTGCGTAGCGGCAGCGTCGAGAAGAAGACCACCACGGCTGGCACCGAGTTGCGCTTCGTGCTGAGCGATTTCGGTGCTGTGGACGGTGTGCCGGTTCATTACACCGGCGTGCTTCCGGATATGTTCGCCGAAGGACGCGATGTGATCGTCGAAGGCAAATACACCCCCGAAGGCATGCTGCGCGCGCGCTCGGTGCTGACCAGCTGCCCGTCGAAGTACGAAGCCGAAGCCGACCAGCCGCACCCTGGCGGCGCCGGCTGACGGCGCAGGCGGGAGTTGTGAGACCAGGATCGGGCGGTCCCCTCACCCTAACGCGCCGGGGCGGTGGCGCGGCCGCCAACCTCTACGACTAGAGAGCGAGGTGCCATGACTGAAGTCGGTTCGCTGACTCTGGCTGTCGGCTTGGTGCTGGCGGCGTACGGAACGGTGGTGGCGCTGGCGGGCGGCTGGCAGCAGCGGCGCGATCTGATCGCCAGCGCGGAGCACGCGGCGTTCGCCTGCTGGGGGCTGGCGCTGATCGCCACCGCGGCCTTGCTGCACGCGCTGGTAACCCACGATTTCAACGTCGAGTACGTGGCCGCGTACACCAGCAGCACGCTGCCGCTCAACTACATCATCGCTGCGCTCTGGGGCGGGCAGAAGGGCTCGCTGCTGTTCTGGTTGCTGATCCTGACCTCGATCACCGCGGTGGTGTTGCTGCAGAACCGCGAGCGTAACCGCGACCTCATGCCCTACGTCAACGCGGTGCTGATGGCGATCGCCGTCTTCTTCTTCGCCATGCTGGTGTTCATAACACCGCCGTTCGAGCGCCTGGCGTTCACGCCGCCAGAGGGGCGCGACCTCAATCCGCTGTTGCAGAACTACTGGATGCAGTTGCACCCGCCGTCGCTGTACCTGGGCTACGTCGGCTGTGCCGTGCCGTTCGCCTTTGCGATCGCCGCACTCATCACCGGCAAGCTCGGCGACGTTTGGATCCGGACGACGCGGCGGTGGACTTTGTTCGCGTGGTTCTTCTTGAGTCTGGGCAACCTCTTCGGCGCCGAGTGGGCCTACCTGGTGCTGGGCTGGGGCGGCTATTGGGCGTGGGACCCGGTCGAGAACGCCGCCTTCCTGCCTTGGCTCACCTGCACCGCCTTCCTGCACTCGGTGATGATCCAGGAAAAGAAGAACATGCTGAAGGTGTGGAACATGGTGCTGGTGATCCTCACCTTCTTGCTCACCATCTTCGGAACTTTTCTCACTCGCAGTGGGGTAATCTCTTCGGTCCATTCGTTCACCCAGTCGGGGCTGGGCCCGTTCTTCATCGGCTTCTTGGCCCTGAGCGCGGCGGTGTCGCTGGGGTTGCTGGGCTACCGCCTGCGGCTGCTGAAGAGCGAAAACGAGCTAGACTCGCTGATCTCGCGCGAGTCGGCGTTCTTGTTCAACAACCTGGTGCTGGTGGGCATCGCCTTCGCCGTATTCTGGGGCACGATGTTCCCGATCATCTCGGAAGCGGTGCGCGGGGTGAAGATCACCGTCGGGCCGCCGTTCTTCAACAAGGTCAACGCGCCGCTGGGAATCGTGCTGCTGTTTCTCACCGGCGTCGGCCCCCTGATCGCCTGGCGGCGCGCGGGGTGGCAGAGTTTTCGGAAGAACTTGCTGCCGCCGCTGCTTGCCGGCCTCGCTAGCGGCGTGAGCCTGGCGGCACTGGGGATGCGCTCGCTGTGGGCGCTGACTTCGTTCTCGATCGGCGTCTTCGTGCTGGCGGGAATTGTATTCGAGTATTACCGCGGGGTGCGCGCACGGCAGGCGGTGGCGGGCGAGAATGCCGCGGTGGCGTTGCTGCACCTGATCGGCAAGAACCGCCGGCGTTACGGCGGCTACATCATCCACGTCGGCGTGGTGATGATGTACTTCGCCATCACCGGCACCGCCGTCTTCAGGCAGGAACAGCAGATCACCCTCAGCCAGGGCCAGAGCTTCGAGTTGGGCGGCTATACCCTGCGCTACGACGGCGTCGAGCAGGAGTCGACCCCGCACATCGCCTACCTGCGCGCCAAGGTGGCGCTGGCGCAGGACGGTAGAGACATCGACGTCCTCAAACCCGAGAAGCGCTTCTACAAGAAGCCCGAGCAGCCCACCACCGAAGTCGCTATCCGCTCGACGCTCAGTGGCGACCTTTACCTCGTGCTCGGGGGTTTCGACGAGGACACTAAGCTGGTGACCCTGCTGGCGTACGTTAACCCGCTGATCAGTTTCCTATGGTATGGCGGGTTGGTCATGGCGCTGGGGACCGCGGTGGTGATGTGGCCGGCCGCGGTACCGGTGCGAGAGCCCAGGACCGTGCGCCTGCGGGCGCCCGAGCCCGCGGTCGTAGATTGACTCAGATGCGCGCGCGTCATCTTGCTCTGAGCGGCCTGCTCGCCGGCCTGCTGTGCGGCGGCGCGATCCTGCACGGCTGGGCCGCCGCACCGCCGAGCTTCCAAGAGCTGGAGGAGTCGCTGACCTGCCAATGCGGCTGCGGCCTCACGGTCCATAGCTGCAACCACCTGCAATGTGACTCGGCACTTCCGTTGCGGGCCGAGATCCGCGAGCAGATCAAGCTCGGCAAGAGCAAAGAGCAGGTGCTGGCCCACTTTGCCGACAAGTACGGCGAGAAGATCCTCTCGTCTCCCACTCGAACGGGGTTCAACCTGACCGCCTGGGTCATGCCGTTCGCGCTGGTGCTGGTGGGCGGCGTCTTCGTGGTATTGGTCGTCGTTCGTTGGACCCACCGCCGTCCGGCGTCACCTGGGCCGGGAGCGAAGGGCGCGGCGCAGGCTCCGAGCGAACATCAGAAGATCCTCGAACGCGAACTCGAGGAGTTCGAGTCTTAGTTTCATCGGCGCAAACACAGAGCAGGGGCGTAGGTTACCGTGGAAACCATCATCGCTGTTGTGCTAGTTACCGCTGCCGCGGTGCTCGTGGCCTGGCCGTTCTTCGGCCGCCAGTCCGCGCCGGCGCCGGGCGAGATCCAGTTGAGCCCGCTGCAGCGCCAGAAGCTCGAAGCCTACGCTGCCATCAAAGAGGCGGAGTTCGACTATCAGATGGGCAAGCTGACGGCGGTTGACTTCAACGCCTTGCGCGAGCGCTACACCCAGCAGGCACTTGCAGCCATCGCCGCGCTCGAGTCGGCACAGGCGCGGCGTTCAGCGGCGACACCACGAGGCACGGAAAGCCGAAAGCCGGGCCGCATCGCCTACTGCCCCAGTTGCGGCCATAACCTCACCGCCCGCGCCAATTTCTGCCACGGCTGCGGCCAGTCGCTCAAGGCGATCAAGGAAACCGCGGGCTGAAGAGCGCGGCGATTAGTAACGAACCGCGGCCCACCCGCCGGACTTCACACCGAGTCGTGCGCGGAGCGCGTCGGCTTAAGCAATGGCGGCTTTTGCCAGGCGGGCAATGGCGGCGTGAGGTGAACCATCTCGCCGCCGTTGAGCACGCGGAAGTCATGCCCGCTCCATTTCACGCGATTGCCCAGGAAGGCCGCGAGCCAGACCGTCGAGACGAAGAGGTCCTTGAGCGGGACCAGCAGCATCTGTGCGCGGGTGTTGTCGGTACTCAGGTAACGGAAGCACATCAACGCCGCCGCCGCGATTCGCAGGCCAATGACTCCGGCCGCAACCACAACACTGGCCGGACTGAAGCCGTAGTAGAGCAGCGTCAACACCGCCCACAGCGTGCCGTGAGTCAAAACGCTGCCGAAGTAGCCCCCGGGCCGAACGGTGCGGTACGTGCGCGCCCAACGAATCTGATGCTGCAATAAGCGAGTCCATGAACCGACATCGAGCACCGTCTCGACGATCACGTCCGACAACACCAACCGCAAGCCGCGCCGGCTGATGAGGTGGCCGAGATAGTAGTCGTCGGCGAGGTAATTCGAGACCGCCAGAATGCCGCCGATGGCATCGAGCGTCTCGCGTCGCATCGCCATGGTGGCGCCGAAGGCATAGCTCGGCTTCTCTACCTTACGCGCCACCATCACCATGGTGGCAAAGTCGGTGTTGATGAACAGCGACTCCAGGGCTGTCGGCGTCCCCCCGGCGCGCACCGCCTTGTAGAGACAGCTCACCATGCCCACGTTCGGGTCACGCAACGGCGCCACCACGCGCCGCAGGTAGTCGGGCTGCACCCGGATGTCGCTATCGGCAATCACGATGAGATCGTGGTTGGCATGGCGATACATATTGTGCAGGTTGCTGATCTTGTAGTTGGTGCCGTAGAGGTGTCCGTCGATCACCAGCTCGATGTCGACGCCGGGAAAATCCCGCTGCAACTGCCGCACCACGGGGGCGGCGGCATCGGCGGGGTCGGCCACGCCGCAGATCAACTGGAAGCGCCCGCGGTAGTCTTGCCGGCAGAAGGTCGCCAGGTTCTCGTAGAGATGAACGTCGAGACCCTTGAGCGGCTTGAGGACAGTCACGCCGGGCGGCGCATCATCCGGGTCCGCCGCAGCCGCCCGCTGGCGGGCAGCCCAACGGAAGAACTCTCGCGCTGAATACAACGCGGTCAGGTAGTACCAAATCGAAGCCAGCACTCCTATGCCGAGTAGGGCCTGGACCAACGAAATATTGAGCAATGGGATTGTCACCATGACATTAACCAACCGGTCAGCACCCCGCACAAAAAAAGGCCGCCCAGCATGCGAACTGGTTGGCCATCCACGTGGCCCCTTCCTAGCCCTTGGGTCGGGATGAGTCAACGTGACCCGGGCTGCGCGACAAATTTGTGGGTAACGTGGTTCGGTGTTATGGCCGTCATTCCCGCGAAAGCGGGAATCCAGTTTGGCGTTTGGCGCTATGGACAAGCAGTTCTGCGTTTACAACCTGGCCAGCAAACGGAACGGCACGCTGTACATTGGGGTGACCTCACAGCTGGCAACGCGGGTGTGGCAGCATAAGAGCAAGGTAGTGGAGGGTTTTTCGGCCAAGTACGGCGTTGACAAGAGATGGTCTACTACGAAG
>JACQVA010000219.1 GCA_016210005.1 Deltaproteobacteria bacterium
CTAGCCTGGATTCCCACGCTCGTTTCGCCACCTAACACCGATGTTAGTTTTGTGAGTTAACACCACGTCGCTCTCCCAGGATCAGGCGGAGTCGCCGGCCGCCGAGCCAGGGCACGTGAACGTCGGTTTCTTGGAACCCCGCGGCCATCAGCAGCGGATTGTGGGCGCGTTTCTGAAAGCGTACCCTGACCTCCTCGTTCGTGACTGTGACGGTCGCCGATGCGTCAATGAAATCCCGGAAGATCCGGCGAGACTTGGCGGTCTCGTAACCCCGTCCGATCTGTGTTCCAAAAAGACGGTACAGGCTGCTCGCCATCAGCGTGAGCAGGAGATCGCAGTCGACCTTCATCGCCACGGCCGATGAGAGAGCGTCCATGTGGAAGAAGTCGATGCCGTCGGCGATCCCATTCTCGATGAGCACCCTCCCGGCGTACCGCCCGACCAGTTTGGCCGCCGAGCGCTTGAGCTGGTTGGTGAGCAGCAGCGTCGGCTCTTCGTGTCCGAGGTCGGCAATCGCGAGCTGACGCAGGGGGCCGTCATAGCCGGCGAGTGTGATGCTTTCGTCGAGGACGCGAGGCGTTCGGTAGGCTCGTGTGATGCGGTCAAGCTCGATCCGTCGCCAGGCAGACGGAGGCGCTTGGCGGACGGCCTCCATCAGCTTCTTGGAGCGCCGGCGCAGGGTCATGAACTTGATATCGTGTTGGTTGAGCCAGCTGAGGTTCGCGTAGGTCGTCAGCTTCGAGTCGAAGATCACCTCCTCAGGGTAGTGACCGGTCAATTCCTTCCAGAATTCAACGAAGCGGAGGACCTCATCGTTCTGTTCCCCGATTCTCAAGTCGCCGTTGGCGTAGCAGAAGACCTGGCGGTCCGCGTCCCGAGCCAGGAACGCGAGGACGCCCTTCTGCCTCCGGCTGCGTTTGGAGACGTAATGCTTCTCAATCAACGCATCCTCGCCATGGAAGGGAATGGTGTGGAAGTCCAAGTCAAACGACGAACCCCATTCGAGCCCAAGCCCGCCCACCGCACCGAACCAACGACGCATGAGTTGGACGTGTGATTCCGGTCCGATCCGGCAGCTGTACTCGGTGAGGAAGGACCGCTTGGGAATCATGGTGAGTCCAGCGAAGAGTGCCAAGCCTTCATCGAGAACGTGGCTCATGATATGGCTGTTTCGGGCCTTCCCGAAAAGCTTCAGCCCGAGGAGCGAGCGCACGGCGTTGCCAGCTGGTACCATCGCTGAACCAGGAAAGCCTGCGGCTTCGAGGAGGTTGTCGAGATCCATGGAAACCAGCAATGGCACGAAGAGGAATAGCCCTCCAAACTGCGTCCGGAAAGTCCGGGGAGTCAGATCCAGTTGGCGAACATCTGCGACCTCCCCCGCGGTGACACGCACTCCCGGTGGCCGCTCCTCGTCGCGACGCCGGGGAAGGCGCGCAAACCCCTCCTCGGTGAGAATCTTCCAGACTCCTGCCGGACTGAGCTCTTTGCCCTCCTTCTTCAACGCGTCCACGATATCGTAGATGGACATGTTCTGCTTGCGAGCCGCAACGACGGTGTCACGAAGCGGATCGCGCTTCGGGGCCTCCTGTGGTCCCCGGTTGGGGGACAGGAAGAACTCGCGGTCCGGGCTCTTGCGGAACTGGGAGCACAGGACACGGAAGCTGCCGGGTGTGTATCCAAAGTCCGCGGCCACGGCGTTCGATGGTCGTTGCTCAACGAAGTAGGCGCGTAGGGCTTCGTATTGGCGATGGGTAGGGCTGCGAGGTTCCAGGAAGTACCGACCGAACGGCGTTAGTTCATTCCCATCACTCGTAGACATACTTCCACGATGTCAAATTAGATTCAAGAAGTCAAGCCTTTGGTCGAGAATTCTTGAGAACCATTCAACAAAGGGATCTGACTGACGGCCTAAACAGAGCACGTTCCAAGCCTGACTTTTTGGCTCGCCATCGATAAGTCTACACTTCGCATAACGGGATACTCGAACAACACCTGTCGAGTCTGGGATCGCCACTCTCAGGCGTTAGCGAAATGATGGCCCGTGGGAATCCAGGCTAGCGCCATCAACGCTGCCCCGAGCTTGACAGCTCCGGCGTCTCCGTATTCCGATCGCATGTATTCGTAAAACGTTCGCAACTCACCGGAGTGCAACTCGATTTTGAAGCCTTCTCCTGCCTTTAAGCCACTAATCTTCTTGTCGTCCACGTCCTCCCAACCGCCATGGGGTAACTTGCGTTGGTAGACGAGGGTTCCGCCCAGAGTGGCCTCTGGACGATCCTGGGCAGGCTGAGTCCATTCATTCTTGACGAACACCAGCCGGGTTGTGGAACCGCCCTCGCCGCCTGGCCCTCCACCTTCGGGACGTATGACAAAGGTGTTCAAAGTCTTGCGAATGTTGGTTGGATGATTCTTCTTAAGGTATTCCATCATTTTGGAAAGATCTGACATATCTGCCTCCGGTCGACAATCATCCGGATTCCGGAGGATGTGTTTGAACTCGGTCTGCACGTCGTGATCATTGTAGCATTTGCACTCAATGTCCTCCACCGCAGGTATTCGACACACAGGATCCTAACGAGCCCAGTACACCTCCGCCACTCCCTGATGCGCTGTCTCAAGATCATCTGCCAGACTGTCGTCACCTCCTCGGGCGGTCTCGAACATCGCCCCGGCCGTCAAGTGTCTACACCCGGTATCTGATAACTCCCGGGATTATTTCGAGTTTTGGCCGGAAGTAGGGTAGGTCGCCCACATATCTCTCCCAATGGAGTTCTGAGGTTACCTCAACCAACTGGTCTCGCGGTGCGGGTTTCAATGCCTTCTGCTCGGTGATCTTATCTACGGCAGCCAGCAATTCCTCACGTTCTCTCTTCACTTTTGTGACCAATGCAGCCGAGGCGAGCCCCTCCCGCTCTACCAACTGGGCACCGGGAGGCTTGAGATAGATCTTTCCTTTTCCGTGAGCCATGTCAACATACGTAGGCACCAGGTCTTTCACCGCTCGGCCGAAGGCTTCGTCGCTGGCTTCCACCGAAGATCCGAGTATCTCATCGCAACTGTCTCCGTCATACCAAGCCACATAGGCTTCGGCGAGAAGTTTGGACTAAACCGCTTCGCGGTAGTTGAGCTCGCCCGATACCGCCCTGAGGTGTAACGGACCAGAGAGGCTCCCGTCGTGATGCATGACCTGCGACCGGTAACAGCCGGCCAGCAG
>JACQVA010000220.1 GCA_016210005.1 Deltaproteobacteria bacterium
GTGTAGCGCTGGCGGGTGGTAGCGAGCCGGTGCCGTGGATTCCCGCTTTCGCGGGAATGACAGATTGCGTCCCTTTCGGGAATGACAAATTGCGTCCCTTTCGGCCATGGGCCTCGGCCTGACAGTACACAGTACTGTCAGACTGGTGTGGTTTTGCCCGGTCGGCTGCACGTTACCTACAGATTTGTCGCACACCCGGCACCAAACGCGCACCGCACCGGGCTCGCGTTGACTTCACGCCGGGCCGCCGCTATAGCTCCGGCGGATTTTGATGACTCCCGCTTGCTCGAAGGGGTCTGGCTTGCCTTGCGGCCGTCAGGCCCTTTTTTGCTGCGGGAAGTGAGGAAGTGCAGTGAAAGTCTGCGTCGTCGGCACGGGATATGTGGGTCTGGTGGCGGGCACCTGCTTCGCCGAAAGCGGCAATGATGTGATCTGTGTCGACATCGACGAGGACAAGATCGCCCGCTTGCGCGAGGGCCGGGTGCCGATCTACGAGCCGGGCTTGGAGGAGCTGATCAAGCGCAACGTGGCCGAAAAGCGCCTGAGCTTCAGCACCGAGCTGCGCGATGCCGTGCGCCGCTCGTTGATCTGTTTCATCGCCGTCGGCACGCCCCAGGGCGGGGACGGCGGCGCGGATCTGAGCGCGGTGATGCGGGTGGCGGCGGAGATTGCCGAGGCCATGGACGGCTACCGCGTGATCGTCGACAAGAGCACAGTCCCGGTCGGCACCGCCGAACGCGTCCGCCAGGTGATGGCGTCGCGCACTGCGCATCCGTTCGATGTCGTCTCCAATCCCGAGTTCCTCAAAGAGGGCGCCGCGATCGAGGACTTCATGAAGCCCGACCGCGTAGTCATCGGCAGCAGCAGCGAACGGGCAACGGAGCTGATGAAGGAGCTGTACGGCCCCTTCGTGCGCAACGAAAACCCCATCCTGACCATGGCGCCGGCGAGCGCCGAGATGACCAAGTACGCCGCCAACGCCATGCTGGCGGCGCGCATTTCGCTGATGAACGAGATCGCCAACCTCTGCGAGCGCGTCGGCGCCGATGTCAGCGACGTGCGCCGCGGCATCGGCTCGGACCGCCGCATCGGCCATCACTTCCTGTTCCCCGGTGTCGGCTACGGTGGCTCGTGCTTCCCCAAGGACGTCAAGGCGGTGATTCGCACCGCCGAGGCGCAGGGGCTCGACTTCGCCATGCTGCGCGCGGTCGAAGCCGTCAATGAGCGCCAGAAGCGCACGATGGTGGCCAAGATCACGCAGCACTTCGGCGAGTACCTGCGCGGCATGCGCTTCGCCGTCTGGGGCTTGGCCTTCAAGCCGCGCACCGACGACATGCGCGAAGCCCCCGCCGTGCCGGTGATCGAAGCGTTGCTGCAAGCCGGGGCCGACGTGCACGCGCATGATCCGGAGGCGCTGGCCGAGGCGCGCAAGATCTTCGGCGAACGCATCAAGTACCACCGCGTCAACTATGAGGCCTTGGACCACGCCGATGCGCTGTTGATCATGACCGAATGGAACGAGTTCCGCCGGCCGGACTTCGAACGGATGCGCCAGCTGATGAAACATCCGGTAGTCTTTGACGGCCGTAACCTCTACGAGCCCAGCGAGATGCGCCAACTCGGCTTCATCTACTATTCGGTGGGCCGCCTCCCGGTTACGCCGTGAGCCCGCAACGCATCCTCATCACCGGCGGTGCCGGCTTCATCGGCTCGCATCTCGCCGATCGCTTGCTGGCCGACGGCCACACCGTCATCGCCATCGATAACCTGTCCACCGGCCATCCCCGCAACATCGCGCACCTGGTCGGGCACGAACGCTTCTCCTTCATCAAACACAACGTCGTCGACTTCATCTACGTCGAAGGACCGCTCGACGCCATCTTGCACCTGGCCTCGTTGCCGAGCCCGGTCGATTACCTGCAACAGCCCATCCCCACGCTCAAGGTCGGTGCCTTGGGTTCGCACAAGGCCCTGGGCTTGGCGCGCGCCAAGCAAGCAAAGTTCCTGCTGGCTTCGACCTCGGAGGTATACGGCGATCCCCAGGTGCACCCGCAGCCCGAGACTTACTGGGGCAACGTTAACCCCATCGGCCCGCGCGGCGTGTACGACGAATCGAAACGCTTCGCCGAGTCGATGACCATGGCCTACCATCGCTACCACGGCATCGACACGCGGATTTGCCGGATCTTCAACACCTACGGGCCGCGCATGCGGCCGGACGACGGCCGCGTGGTCACCAACTTCATCGCCCAAGCGCTACGCGGGCAGCCGCTCACGGTCTACGACGACGGCTCGCGCACGCGCAGCTTCTGCTACGTCAGCGACCTGGTCGACGGCATCGTGCGCTTGCTCAACAGCGCCGAGAGCGAGCCGGTGAACCTCGGTAACCCCAGCGAGATGACCGTGCTCGACTTCGCCAAGCTGATCCAACGACTCACCGGAACGCAATCGCAAATCGTGTTCGTGACGCCCAATGACGAGCGCACCAAGGACGATCCCAACATCCGCCAGCCCGACATCAGCAAGGCCCGCCGCGTCTTGCAGTGGGAGCCGAAGGTGGGGGTGGAGGAAGGCCTGCTGCGTACCATCGAGTACTTCCGCCAGTTGCTCGGCCAGGATCGTGCATGAAAATACTGGTCACCGGCGGCGCCGGCTTCATCGCTTCACACATCGTTGACGCCTACGTGGCCGCCGGCCACGAGGTGGTGGTGGTTGACGATCTCTCGTCAGGCCGGCGTGAGAACCTCAACCCGCGGGCCAAGTTCGTGCAGCTCGACGTGCAGGATCCCGCCATCGGGGAAGTGTTCGCGCGCGAGCGGCCGCAGGTGCTCAACCACCACGCGGCGCAGATGGACGTGCGGCGCTCGGTGGCGGACCCGGTTTTTGATGCCCGCGTCAATATCGTCGGCTTGCTTAACTTGATGGAACACGGGCGCCGCCACGGCCTGCAGCGGGTCGTCCTCGCCTCCACTGGAGGCGCGATCTACGGCGAGCAGGAAGCCTTTCCGGCGCCGGAGAGCCATCCGCTGGCGCCGGTGAGCCCGTACGGCGTCGCCAAGCTGGCCAGCGAGCGCTACTTGTTCTTTTACGCCACCGCCTACGGCATTCCCTACCTGGCGTGCCGCTACGCCAACGTTTACGGCCCGCGTCAGAATCCTCACGGCGAGGCCGGCGTGGTGGCTATCTTTGCGGAGAAACTGCTGCGCGGTGAACAGCCGATCATCAACGGCGACGGCACCCAAACGCGCGACTACGTCTTTGTCGGCGATCTGGTGCGCGCCAACCTCGCTGCCCTCACCACCGATTACTGCGGTGCGCTCAATTTCGGCACCGGCCGTGAAACCGACGTGAGCGTACTCTACGAGCACTTGCGCGGGCTCTGCGGCGCAGCGGCGCCGGCCGAGCACGGGCCCGCCAAGCCCGGCGAGCAGCGCCGCAGTGTCATCGATGCCGCCGCCGCTGCGCGCGTGCTCGGCTGGCGGCCCCAGGTGGCGCTCGCCGACGGGCTGCGCCAGACGGTGGCGTGGTTCCGCGACCGGGGTGGACAGCATTAGTGCCGGCCTTGAAACCACCGCGGCACGCCGATACACGCAGGTAGCGGTGCGGCGTGGCGGCGCTCGGGCGCGCGCGGGGTGCGCCGGCCACGGTTGCTCAATTCATGGATCTGCAATTCATTCGTAACTTCTCGATCGTCGCCCACATCGACCACGGCAAGTCGACGCTGGCGGATCGACTGCTGGAGTTCACCGGCGCGATCAGCGAGCGCGAACGCCAGGCGCAAATCCTCGACAGCATGGAGCTCGAACGCGAGCGCGGCATCACCATCAAAGCCAGCGCCGTGCGCTTGCGCTACCAGGGGCGCGACGGCCAAAGCTACCAGCTCAACCTGATCGATACCCCGGGCCACGTTGATTTCGCCTACGAAGTCTCCCGCAGCTTGGCGGCCTGCGAAGGCGCTTTGCTGGTGGTCGACGCCTCGCAGGGCGTGGAGGCCCAAACCGTCGCCAATGCTTACCTCGCCATCGACAACGACCTGACCGTGTTGCCGGTGCTGAACAAGATCGATCTGCCCAGTGCCGAGCCCGCGCGGGTGGCGGCGGAGATCGAGGAAATCATCGGGCTCGACGCTCACGACGCGGTACAGACCAGCGCCAAGAGCGGGATCGGGACCGAAGACGTCCTAGAAGCCATCGTGCACCGCATTCCGGCCCCCAGCGGCGACCCGCAGGCGCCGTTGAAGGGGTTGATCTTCGATAGCTGGTTCGATCCCTATCACGGGGCGGTGGTGCTGGTACGGGTGTTCGACGGCTGCGTGCAGCCCGGCCTGCGCATTCAGATGATGACCACCGGCGCCGAGTTTGAGGTAACGCGCGTCGGCGTCTTCTCGCCTCGTGCCACGCCGGTGGATGCGCTCAGTGCGGGCGAGGTCGGGTTTGTGATGGCGGGCATCAAGGACATCCGCCAGACCAGCATCGGCGACACGATCACCGCGGCGGCGCGGCCCACCGCCGTGCCGTTTCCCGGCTTCAAGGCGGTCAAGCCGATGGTCTTCAGCGGCCTCTATCCCGCCGACACCACCCAGTACGGCCCGCTGCGTGAGGCGATGGAGAAGTTGCGCCTGAACGATTCCTCGTTCACCTATGAGCCCGAGACCTCGGTGGCGCTGGGGTTCGGCTTTCGCTGCGGCTTCCTCGGCCTGCTGCACATGGACGTCATTCGCGAGCGCCTGGAGCGGGAATTCAACCTCACCCTGATCACCACCGCACCGACGGTGGCCTATCGCGTCACCACCATCACCGGCGAGGTGATGATGGTGGACAGCCCGGTGAAACTGCCCGATGCCCAGAGCATCGCCACCTTCGAGGAACCCTTCATCCTGGCGACCATTCACGTGCCGGAGACTTACTTGGGGGCCGTGCTCAAGCTGTGCGAGGAGAAACGCGGCCAGCAACGTGAGCTGAAGTTCTTCGGCCGCGGCCGCGGCTGTGTGGTCTACGAGTTGCCGCTCAACGAAATCGTGCTCGATTTCTACGATCGCCTGAAGTCGATCAGCAAGGGCTACGCCTCGCTTGACTACGAGTTCCTCGACCTGCGCCCGGGTGATCTGATCAAACTCGACGTGCGCATCAACGGTGACCCGGTGGACGCGTTGTCGCTCATCATCCATCGCGAACGCGCCTACCCGCGCGGCCGCGAGCTGGCGGAGAAGATGAAGGAACTCATCCCGCAGCAGATGTTCGAGGTCATCATCCAGGCTGCCATCGGCAGTAAGATCATCGCCCGCGAGACGGTGCGGGCATTGCGCAAGAACGTCACCGCCAAGTGCTACGGCGGCGACATCACCCGCAAGCGCAAGCTGCTCGAAAAACAGAAGGAAGGCAAAAAGCGCATGAAACAGGTCGGCCGGGTGGAAATCCCGCCCGAGGCCTTCCTGGCCGTGCTCAAGGTGGAAGCCTAGAGGCGAATCGACTATGAGTGAGGTCAGTTCGGTGCCGGTGGGTGGGAAGCGATTCGATGCGTCTCGGGACTGAAGAGTCAGGGCCGATTGCGGCCAAGGGCGCCACCGCGCGCGCGCTGCCGGCCGCGGGTAAGTCGACCGTGCGCGAGTACGCCGAGGCGCTGTTGGTGGCGCTGCTGGCCGCGCTGGTGATTCGCACCTTCGTCGTGCAGGCCTTCAAGATCCCTTCGAGCTCGATGGTGCCGACGTTGCAGATCGGCGATCACATCTTGGTCAACAAGCTGGCCTACGGCCTCCGGCTGCCGCTGGTGGGCCTGCAACTGCTCAGCTTCGGCCAGCCCAAACCCGGCGATATCATCGTCTTCATTTATCCGGTCGATCCCAGCAAGGACTTCATCAAGCGGGTGATCGCGGTGGCCGGCGACGTGGTCGAGGTGCGCAACAAGCGCGTTTACGTCAATGGCACCCCGCGCGATGATGCCCACGCCTACTTCACCGATGGCCTGGAAGACGCCCGCGGCGGGGTGCCGCGCGACATTTACGGACCCACCGCGGTGCCGCCCGATCATGTCTTCGTCATGGGCGATAATCGCGACCGCAGCTATGACAGCCGCTTCTGGGGTTTCGTCAGTCTCGACGAGATTCGCGGCAAGGCCTTCTTGATCTACTGGTCGTGGGATGGCGCTGATCGCTGGGTGCGTTGGGAGCGCTTGGGCGATCGCGTATACTAAATAGCATGCGAGGAGGACGGTATGGGGGCATTCCGCTTAGCGGTGCTGGGCTGGACGATGGTGATGCCGAGTCTTGTGTTGGCGCAAGTGGGCGGCGTGTTCGATGCCGCCGACAACTCTAACTCCCTCGACGGTAAGCCCGCGGCGATCGTGGTCGCGGACATCAACAACGATAACCATCTGGACGTGGTGACGGCCAACGCCGATACCGCCTCGGTTTCGGTCATCACCGGAGACGGCGGCGGCTTCATGGGCTGGTGGGGCCGCTACGATGCCGGCTCGGTCCCGATGGGCCTCGCTGTCGCCCGGTTCGATGACGACGGCAATCCCGATGCGGTGGTGTCGAACGGCAACATGTCGGCACTGACCTACCTCAAGGGCTTCGGCGAGGGCACCTTCGAGGTCACCGGCGATCCGATAATGTTGCCGGGAGTATGCAGCCTCGATCCGGCGCAGGCCTGCAACTCGGATCTGCCGCAAGCGGAAGACGAGTGCACGGCCGCGGAAAAGGGTGAGTGCACGGCCGTTGCCGGGCCCGGTGCAATCGCCACGGCCGACCTCAACGGCGACGGGCTCGCAGACCTGGCCGTCGCCAGCGCGGGCAACAGCGAGGGCGATGCCAAGGTGAGCATATTGTTCGGCCGCGGCGACGGAACCTTCACCGCTGTGGCGCCGATGATCACCGGCACGAATTCCCCGAGCACGCCGAGCACGGCGGGTGTGCTCATCACCGATGTCAATAGTGACAGCCGGCCCGATGTGGTGGCAGCCAATAGCGGTAGCTCGAATGTTTCCGTGTTCCTCGGCGACGGCGCCGGCGGCTTCGGCGCGCGCATCGACTCCAGCGTGGGGGTCGCGCCGACGGCGGTGGCCGCGGCTGATATCAACGAAGATGGCCATCCTGACCTAACGATTTCGATGCTTGACGGCATCCTGGTGCTTACCGGCGATGGCCAGGGCCATTTCACCGCCGGCGCCAGTGCCGGCGCCGGGAATACCCCCAACGGGGTGGTGCTGACCGATGTCGATAAGGACGGGCACGTCGACGCCCTCGTGAGCAACAACCGCAGTTCGGACATCAGTGTGCTGCGCGGCAACGGGCTCGGCGGGTTCGGCCCGGCCAGGTCATTTGTGGCCGACGAGGAACCGCTAGTGATTGCCGCCGGCGACCTCGACGAAGATGGCTTCCCCGATGCCGTCGTCGGCGCCCGTAACTACCAGAATGCCTTCTACCTGCCGGTGTTGCTCAACCACGGCGCGGGCCGCTTGCTGGCGGTCGAGGACTTGCTGATCGGCCAAGCCGTCGCGGCAACCGCGGCCGGCGATGTCAATAACGACGCGCTGCCGGACCTCGCGGTGATCTTCGGCTCAGGCGCGGATAGCCGCGCACAGGTGTTCCTTGCCGGTTCGGACGGGGGCTTCGTCGTCACCACTCCGGTAGCAACGGGGGAATACCCCAACGCGCTCGCGCTCGCCGACTTCAACCGCGACGACAAGCTGGACCTGGTGACCACCAACAACCACAGCGACAATGTCTCGGTCCTCCTCGGACATGGTGACGGCACGTTTGATGCGGCCCGCTCGTCTGCAACCGAACCGAAACCGCTGGCGTGTGCGGTGGGAGACTTCGATAACAACCGCATCCCCGATCTGGCAGTGGCCTCGACGGGCGAGCCGGGGGCGGTCTCGATCCTGCTCGGTAACGGCGACGGCACGTTGCACAGCGCCGCCACGGTGACCGTACAAAACACCCCGCTGGCGCTGGCGGTCGGCCACTTCGACGGCGATGCCAACGACGACGTCCTGGTGGCCAACTTCGGCTCGAATAACATCTCGATTCTACTCGGCAACGGCGACGGTACTTTTCGCACGTCCGACCCGCTGTACGTCGGGCGCGGTCCCGCCAGTATCGCCGTGCTCGACCTCAATCGAGACGGCGCGGACGATTTTGCCGTGGCGCTGGCGAACGAGCCGCAACTGAATGTGGCCGTCTATGCCGGGAGCGCCGGTGGCGTGACCTTCTGGTTGTCGATTCCGGCGGGCGATACCCCCTCGGCGATCGTCGCCCGCGATTTCGACGGCAACGGCCGCCCCGACGTCGTGGTCTCAAACCAGGTGTCCAATAACATCACCGTCTTGGTGGGCACGAACAGCAACCGCTTGTCGCGTCTCGGCAGCGTCACCGTCAGCCGCCAGCCCAAGACCATTGCCGCCGCTGACTTCAACGGCGACGGACGCTATGATGTGGCGACCAGCAACTATGCCCAGACTTCGATGAACGTTTCCGTGGTGAACAACTCCGGCGCCGCCGCCGTACTGCGCGCCGATGGCAACGGCGACGGGCGGCGCGGGGCGGCGGACCTGGTGGCGCTGCAGCGCCAGCTCGCCGACAGCGACACCGGCCGGCCCGAAGATGCCGGGGGCGGCAGCTTTGCCGCCGCACCCGGGGTGGACGCCAACGGCGACGGCCTGATCACGCTGCAAGATGCCCGCGCCACCGTGACGCGGATCTTCCTGGGGAGCTGAACCATGGCCAGCGAAGCGCAGATCCAAGCCGACCTCAGCGCGGCCATGAAAGGCCGCGACATGACCAAGGTGTACGTGCTTCGTGGAGTGTTGGCCGCGGTCAAGAATTTGAAAGTCGAAAAGATGATCAAGGAAGTGCCGGAGGTGGAGGTAGCTGCCTTGATCCGCAAAGAGGTCAACAAACGCATCGAAGCCGCCGGCTTTGCCGCCAAGAGTGGCCGGGACGAGTTGGTGGAGCAGAATCGGGCCGAGCAAGCAGTGCTCGAAGCCTACCTGCCGGCACAATTGGACGCGGCCGCACTCGAGGCGGTGATCCGCGATCTGGCCGCAGAACTCGGTACCACCGCCATCGGCCCGATCATGGCACAGCTCAAGCAACGCTACGCCGGCCAATACGACGGCAAGCTGGCGAGCGAACTAGCGCGCAAGCTGAGCTGACGGCCCGCTACGCCGCAAAGCTCCTCGCCGGCAATCACGCGCCTTGCGGTTCGAGGCCGCCGGCGCTGGTGAGGGTCGCGCCGGTGGCGGCTGCGGTTAGCGGTGCAACCACCTGCTCGATCTGGTTCAGTCCTTTGATCGGTGAGGGGGATTTCCTGGCCGCGCGGTAACAGCAGTCCTTGGGCCGTGCCCCTGTTGCCCCGTTCAAACTTCTCCGCCCGGCTGTTCGGATTTGTCCGCCACCAGGCCGACAGACAGCGGGCGGCGGCGAAAAACTCCTGGCACACCGCTTGCCATCTCTTCTGGTCAGTTCGACGTGAGGAGTGACGAGCCATGCAACTGATTGCGACGGGCAAGTGGTCAAAGGCGAACAAGCGGTGGACGATGCTGGTGGCGCTGCGGCGGCCTGCGAGCACGCCGCCGAAGAGCACCGCCCCGAGCTCCCAGCGCCCGATTCGCCCGAAAGAACGCTAAACCTCGACCCGCGCTTGCCGTGCACGCTCTTGGACCAGCTCTCTTAGCCCCACCCCGGCTTAGCCCGGCGAGATTAGCCTCCCCCCTCGCCGGGCGGCCGGCCCCCCTTTTCGAAAGAGCCGATGCCCTGGTCCACCTCGAAGACCAGAAAGGCGTCCCCGATGGTGCCGGTCACACGAGCGGCGGAGCGCGCCTGTGCGTGGCGCAGCCAGCGGTAGCTCTCGAGGTTGAAGACGCCGACGAACTCGCTGGCTCGTACCACCACCGTGCCGCTGCTTGGCAGCTCCCGGGGTTCTAGCCGGTACGGGCGCCCGCCACGCCGCTCCTGCCATCGCCATAACGCAAAGCGCGCCTGGTCCCAGTCGAGGTTGGAGTCCGCCAAGTAGCGATAGGCTTGCTGGCGCGAGCCGATCAACTGATTGAAGTAAGAGAGATAGCGCGGGCAATTTGCCGCCGTCTCCAACACGCACAACGCGGCGAGCGCGCTGGCGGCGTGCTGCCACCGCGGTGGCCGGCCGTGATCCCAAGCCGCGCCGGCCAAGAGCGCGAGGAACGGAAACGCGGGCAGCAAGTAGCGCAGCCCCACTTGCGAATTCAGCGTCAGACTCAGCTGCACGGCCAACCACAGCACCGGCGCCAGCCACACCCAGTCGCTGTAGCGGCGATGCCGGCGCCACGGACGCGTGAGCAGCAGGAGCAGAAACGGCAGCGGGGTCTTCAGCACCGTGGCGATGAGGTAATAGGAAGCGAAGCCGTGATCGCTGAGGGCGCCGAGTAAGTAGATCCAACCGCCGCCGGTGCGGTCTTGGTCGAGCCGCAGCACCACGTCGAGGCCGGTCAAAAACTCCCGCGGCAGCGGTAGCGGGAGCGCGCCGATCGCCGCCTGCAAGGTTTGCAGCGCACGGCTGGCGCAGGCGAGGTCGCTCAGGCGCGTCAGCGGGTGCTGGAAGGCGTACCCGGCACTGAGCACGGTGCTGGCGACCACACCGGCAAGGAGCACCGCGACGATGCTGGCATGGGCGACCCGCGCCTTGGACTCGATCGGCTCCGCCGTCAACGTGCGGATTACCGCCAACACCACCGCCAACGGCGCTAGCGCCAGCGCCGAGTACTTCGCCAGCAACGCCGCGCCGCAGCCGACACCGGCGATCACGATCCGCTCGAGCGTCGGATCCAACAAGCAGCGCGCGAGCGCGTATACCGCCGCGAAAATCGTGCAGGTGGCCGCAGCGTCGGTGGTCACCAGCCCGGCATGGCCCAATAGTGTAGGAAAGAACGCGATCAGTACGGTAGCCCCGAGCGCGCCGGCGGGCCCGTACACCTCCATGCCCCAGCAAAACACCAGCGCGCAGGTGGCGGCGTAGAAGAGGATGGTGACAAGTCGGCCGGCGTACAGCGGCAAGTGCGCGCTCAGATACTCGCGCTCGCGCGGGGTCAACGGGGCCCACTGCAGCAAAGCGCCGGCCGCGGATCGCTCCAGCCCGAGCCCGGCCGTGATCCGCTCTGGCAGAGCGTTGAGCGCTAGCACCGGCAACTTCGAGCCCTCGATCGGGGCGGTGCGCGCGAAAGAGCCGGCGAATGCAACGCGCCGGCCGTAGGCATACGCAAACGGCTCGTCGTCCGTCAGGCTGGTGCGAAAGATGGTGATGACAATCAGCAGGCTGCCGAGCGCAACCGCGACGGTGGCCCAACGCCGGGCGCGGGCGCGGTTCATAGCCGGCGAGCCGGCGGCTACGCCGCCGCCTCAGGCGCTTTCGCCGGCTTCCCCCGGCGGCGCATAAAGGCGGACCGGTACGATCCGGCGGCACTCCGGGCAGGGAAACGACTTGATCACCGGATAACTAACGATTCCCAGGACAAGTCGCCGCACGTAAGCCTCGCGCGCGGCAACGCAGCAGGGTTGTAAGACGTCAGCCATCGCTCACTCCGGGCGCCGATCCTGCCGTGATTCGCCGGCTGAATCAACCCTGTCCGGCCGCGCAAGCCGATCGAGCAGGTGGCGGCGCTACGCCGGCTTGGCCTTCGCCGGCCGCCCGCCGCCGACTCCGTGGAAAATGAAGTCGACTACGGCTTCCGTCACCTCGGCGAGCGACACCGCCTCCTGGTCGATCCACCATGACACCACCTGAGTGGAGATTCCGACGAGGGCCTGGGCCAGGACCTCGGGGCGGTTACGGCGAAACAGGCCGCGGTTCATACCTCGTGTGATGTTCTCGAAGCCATCGGCGACAAAGCGGGCCTGTGCCCGCCGCACCGCCTCGTGAAACTCGCCGCCGGGGCCGAAGACGATACGAAACAGCTCCCGGTGCTCGTGGGCGAACTGAAAGAAGGCCTCGCAGCTGGCCCGCACGTAAACTCGCGGGTCGCTGACGCGCGCGCGCACCGCCTCGATTTGCCGCCGCAGTAGGCGGCCGGTTTCGTCCACCAACTCGGTAAAGATCGCCTCCTTGGTCTTGTAATAGAGATAGAAAGTGCCGACGCCGACGTCGGCCTCGCGGGCGATGTCGGCGACCTTGGCCGCGTGATAGCCGCGCCGCGCCAGCACCCGTTGCGCCGCCTGCAGCAACTCGTGGCGGGTGCGATCGCGACGGCGCTGGAAGCGATTGGGCGCGGCGGCTTTGGCGACAGTTGAGGGCATGGCCGAATCGGGAGAGACACTGAACCAGAATTCAGTGGCGGAAACAAGCTCGCTGGTCGCTCAGGTGCGGCCGGGGGTGTGCGACAAATCTGTGGGTAACGTGCAGCCGACCGGGCAAATCCTCACCAGTCTGACAGTACTGTGTACCGTCAGGCCGAGGCCCATGGCCGAAAGGGACGCAATTTGTCATTCCCGAAAGGGACGCAATCTGTCATTCCCGCGAAAGCGGGAA
>JACQVA010000221.1 GCA_016210005.1 Deltaproteobacteria bacterium
AGTCGGCTAACACAGTGGTTCCGGGCGAAGTTCGCGAGCGGTGGAGCTCGGCAGCGGCGCGTCGGCATCGTTGCCGTCGCACGCCGGCTGCTCATCGAGCTCTGGCACTTCGTCGAGCACGACGTGGTCCCACCTGGCGCGCAGGTCCATATCAATCCATAACATCCACTTGTGCGTAAGAGGCGTATCGAGGGCTAGGATACGGGTTGTCGGCTGGGGTAGCCCGGCCTCTGATCGGGTCTCGGGGGGTCGCCCCCGGATCGCTTAGTAGATGGGGCGCCCCAGCCTCCAGCCTTCTCACGGCCCGCCTGGACAGGCGTCCGGGGTGGGGTACTCTCCTCCCCCAAGAACCAAGGAGGTCCAAGTGAACCCCACCCCGTCGACCTGCAACCAAGAGTACCGCGATCGCCCCCGCCTGTACATGGCCCTCGAACTCTCCGCCGAGAAGTGGCTGCTCGCCACGAGCACCGGCCGGGACCGACCCCGCATCAAGACCATCACCGCCGGCGACGACACGGCGCTCGAGGCCGAGATCGCGGCCGCGAAGCGGCACTTCGAGCTCCCGGACGATGCACCCGTCGTGTCCTGTTACGAGGCCGGTCGGGATGGCTTCTGGCCGCATCGACTCCTGGAGCGGCTCGGAGTGGTCAACCGGCCCATCGACGCGGCCAGCATGCTGGTCGATCGGCGCGCCAGGAGGGCGAAGACGGACCGCCTCGACGTTCGTCGGCTCCTCGCCGACCTCCTGCGCTACGAGGCCGGCGACGTCGACGTCTGGAGCGTCGTCGAGGTCCCCGATGAGGAGGACGAGGACAACCGCCGCGGCCCGCGCGAGCTCGAGCGGCTCAAGCAGGAGGAGACGCAGCACCGGGCCCGCATCCGCTCGCTCTTGGCCACCCAGGGACCGTGCGCGGACCGCGACTTCCAGACGGCGCTCCGGTCCCCCGAGTCCCTCCGGGACTGGCAGGGCAACCCCCTGTTCCCGCAGCTCGCCTCGGAGATCGCTCGGGAGGTGAAGCGCCTCGACCTGGTCCGTAAGCACATCCGCGAGGTCGAGAGCGCCCGCGACAAGGCCCTCAAGGGATCCCAGCCGCTCTCGGGCGCCCTCGCCAAGGTCGATCTGCTGGCCCACCTGCGCGGCATCGGTGTCGACAGCGCGTCCCTGCTCGTGATGGAGTTCTTCGCCTGGAGGGTCTTCAAGAACCGCCGCGAGCTCACGGGCGCGGTGGGTCTGGGAGGCACTCCGTACGCCAGCGGATCGATGCAGCGCGAGCAGGGCATCTCGAAGAACGGAAACCGGCGCGTGCGGTCCCGGGTCATCGAGCTGGCGTGGCTGTGGCTGAGGTATCAGCCCGACAGCGACCTCACCGAGTGGTTCCGGAGGAAGTTCGGTGACGGGGGCAAGCGAGGCAGACGCCGCGGCATCGTCGCCCTGGCGCGGCGCCTCCTGATCGAGATCTGGCACTTCGTCGAACACGGGGTCGTCCCCTCCGGGGCGGTCCTGAAGCCTGCCCACACCGAAGCTCCGTAGCATCACTAGATCGGATCATTGGACTTAAGTCTCTATTGGACTGGTAGAGCAGCCCGGCGCATAATCTGGTTCCGTCGCTATCGAGCGACGAACCGTCTCTTTAGATGGGGCGCTCCTTCACCGGCCCTTTCAGCGCCATCGAGCGCATACGAAATCAGGTTCCCGGTCGCCCTCGCGACCGCGTCACGGATAGGAGTTGGTTCAGGCCTTTCTTCTGAACGTCTCCAGGGCCCCCAGACCCAAGTCCGAACAAGTCCAGCGATCCGTCCTCAAGACCTCCAGGAAGCAGGCCACGCCCCCCCCAAGGGGGAGAGAGCGCCATCGTGAAAGCCAAGGACCACACCGACTCGATGCTCTGCGCGTGGATGCGAATGGGCATCCTCCGCGCCGATCTCGCGGTCAGGAGATCCAACGGCTCCATGGTCTGGCAGCGGGCCAAAGATCTCCGCCTTCTTCCCCTACCCTGGGCCCGCGCCGAGAACGCCTCGGCCGCTGACATCTACCTTCGCCCGGCGAGGGGGGAGAGCTGGCCGCTCGTCTTCCTCGACGACGTGCCCGTTCCGACCGCCCTCCGCGTAGCTCGCAAGTACAAGGCCCTCGCCGTACAGACGTCCGTAG
>JACQVA010000222.1 GCA_016210005.1 Deltaproteobacteria bacterium
AGGTCACCCCAATGTACAGCGTGCCGTTCCGTTTGCTGGCCAGGATGCAAACGCAGAACTGCTTGTCCATAGCGCCAAACGCCAAACTGGATTCCCGCTTTCGCGGGAATGACGGCCATAACACCGAACCACGTTACCCACAAATTTGTCGCGCACCCATTGAGCGTTCGGCCGGGATGCGGGCCGGGGCTACTGACTCGCTCACGCCGATGTGCTACAGCCACGCGCGTCTATCGCCGCGAACTTCAGAGCCACGGGAGAGCAACGAATGGGAAAGGCCGCCCGGCTGCAGCATCGCCGCCGTATCGCTCCGCAGCCGATTCACCGCGCGATCTCGCTCACCGAGCTGGTCGACTCGACCTTCTTGGCATACAACGCCGCCCGCTTGCGGGAGGCCTGTCAGGTGTTTACGCGCAGGATGCTGGCGCCGGAGGTAACCATCGGTGTCAGCCTCACAGGCGCACTCACTCCGGCCGGGGCCGGCATCGCCGCGCTGATTCCGTTGATCGAGCACGGCTTCGTCGACTGGGTGGTGAGCACGGGCGCGAACCTCTACCACGACCTGCACTTCGGCATCGGTCTCGATCTTCACATGGGGACGCCGTTCGTAAGCGACGTGGAGTTGCGCGGTGAAGGGGTGGTGCGGATCTACGACGTCTTCTTCGACTACACCGTGCTGCTCGAAACCGATGCGTTTTGCCGCCAGGTGATCGCGGCGCCCGAGTTTCAGCGCAGCATGAGCACGGCGGAGTTCCACTACCGGCTCGGCGCCTACGTTTGCGAGCGCGAGCGCGTGCTCGGCCTCGGCCGCCGCTCGCTGCTGGCCGCCGCGCACGTACACGGCGTACCGGTCTATACCTCGTCGCCGGGGGACAGCTCGATCGGCATGAACGTGGCCGCGCTGGCGTTGACCGGCAACCAGCTCGCTTTCGACGTCTCGCGCGACGTCAACGAAACCGCCGCCATCGTCTATGCGGCCAAACAGCACGAAGGCCGCAGCGGCGTACTGCTGCTCGGTGGTGGCTCGCCGAAGAACTTCGTGTTGCAAACCGAACCGCAAATCCAAGAGGTGCTGGGCATTGCCGAAAGCGGCCACGACTTCTTCATTCAAGTGACCGATGCCCGCCCCGACACCGGCGGGTTGTCGGGGGCCACGCCCAACGAGGCCGTCAGCTGGGGCAAGGTCGATCCGCAGGCGCTGCCCGACGCGGTCGTCTGCTACCTCGATGCCACCGTCGCCCTGCCGATTCTGACCGCCTACGCGCTCGCCAATCATGAGCCGCGAACGCACAAGCGGCTCTACGATCAGCGCGAGGCCTTGTTGGCGGACCTGACGGCCGAATATCGCCGCGTCAGCAAACAACAGGAGAGCCGCTGATGGCGCGACCCGAGTTGAGTGTGGCGATCGCCGCGGCGCGGGCCGCCGGGGCCGTGATCCGCGAGATCTACGCCGCCCCCTTCGATGTTCGGCACAAAGGACATGACAACCCGGTGACCGAAGCCGATCTGCAGGCCAACGAGCGGATTCACGGCATCATCCACGCGGCCTTTCCCGACGACGGCTGGTTGTCCGAGGAAACCCGCGATCAGCCCGATCGTTTGGCGAAATCACGGGTGTGGATCATCGATCCGCTCGACGGCACCAAGGAATTCGTGCAACACATCCCCGAGTTCTGCGTCTGCGTAGCGCTGGTGGACGGGGGCGAGCCGATCGTCGGCGTCAGCTACGACCCGATTCACGACGAGGTCTTTGCCGCTGAACGTGGCGGCGGGCTGACGGTGAACGGCATCCCGGCGCGCGTGAGCAGCGAGTCCGCGCTCGACCGCGCCCGCGTGCTGGCCAGTCGCTCGGAGGACAAACGCGGCGAGTGGGAGGCCTATAAGCCGCACATGCAAGTCGCGCTCACCGGCAGTGTGGCCTTCAAACTGGCACTGGTAGCCGCGGGCCGCGCCGACGCCACTTTCAGCCTGACGCCGAAGAACGAATGGGACATTTGCGCCGGTACGCTGCTGGTCAGCGAAGGCGGCGGCCGCATGACCGACCGTGCCTGCCAGCCGCTGCGCTTCAATCAGCCCGACCCGCTGCGCCCGGGCTTGATCGCCAGCAACGGCCGGCTCCACGGCCCGCTGCAAGATCTGATCGCGCGCCTGTCGGCGTAAGCGGCCGAGCCGCGACTGCCGGCGCTAGCGGTGCGCAGCGGCAGCCATGCGCGCCAAGCCCGGCAGGTCGGAAATCAGCCCGTCCACCCCCAGCGCCAGCAACCGCTCCATCTCGGGGCGATCGTTGATGGTCCAGGCGTGGATCTCCAAGCCGAAGCGGTGCGCGGCGGCCACGCTCGGCGCACTGATCAGCTCGATATCGCCGAACTGCGGCGGGATCTGCAGCGCCCGGCCGGCGGGCCGATAGTCGGCGAAACCGGTACTCAGCCGGCCGACGAAATCGAGCACGTCGCCGGTCGAGAAGCTGGTGTCGATCTGCTCGCCCGCGGCCGCGCGGATGGCGGCCATGATCGCGTCGTGTTCGGCGGCCAGCAGCACGTCGGCGCCGCGCCCGGCCGCGAGGATCAGGCGCACGACCTCTTCGGCAATTGCCGGCTGCGCCTGCTTGACCTCGATGTTGCAGCGCGCCTTGGGAAAGCGCGCCAGCAGTTCCGCCAGCGTCGGTACGCGCACGCCCTGGCCGCGGTAGGGATAGTGTTTGCCGTCGAAGGTGAAGTGATAGCCGGCATCGAGGCCGGTCACTTCTGCCAGGGTGTAGGAGTTGACCGGCCCGGAGCCGTCGGTGGTGCGGTCGAGCGTCTCATCGTGCATCACCACGATGTGGCCGTCGCGGGTGCCGTGGACGTCGAGTTCGAGGTAGCCAGCGCCCAGTTCCAGCGCCAGTGCGAACGACGGCAGGGTGTTCTCCGGCGCCAAGCCGGCAGCGCCGCGGTGCCCAAACACCCGCGGGTGCGGGCCGCAAAAGTAGTTTGAGGTCACAAACGGTGCGCGGGCTATTGGGTGATCGAGACCACGCCCGGCCGGCGCGTCGGTGGCAGCGCGGCCAACAGCGTCGGCTCCACCGGTACCGCACTCGGCGGCCGCGGCACGCCCGCGAGCCGGGTCAACAGCCCCTGCTTCGCCAACTGAAAGCGCTGCGGATCAGCGATCAGCCGCCGCAGCGACACCCGCGCCGTCAGCGGATTGAGGTACTGCCCGTTACGATAAAGCGCGAAGTGCAAGTGCGGGCCGGTGGTCAAGCCGGTCTGCCCGACCCAACCGATCACTTGCCCCTGCCTGACGGCCGTTCCCGCGCGCAAGTCGCGGGCGATGCCGCGCAGGTGCGAGTACGTCGTCGACAGCCCCTCGCCGTGGCGCACGGCGATCTGGTTGCCGTAGTCGCCGTTGCGCCCGGCGGCGATCACCACGCCGTCGCCGGCGGCGCGCACCGGCGTGCCTACAGGCGCGGCGAAGTCGACGCCATTGTGCGGCCGCGTGTGCTTCAATATGGGATGAAACCGCGCCCCCGAGAACACCGAGCTGATACGAGTGAACTCCACCGGGTAGCGCAAGAAGCTCTGGGCGAGGACCCGCCCGCTGGCATCGACGTAGGTGCCTTCGACCCCGTCGTCGTAATAAAAAGCCTGCGCCAGCCGCTTGGCGCTGCGGATCTCCGCGGCCAGCACCCGGCCCGGCGGTAGCACACGGCCGTCACTGCTGACGCGGCGCTCGTACAACACCCGGAAGCGATCGCCCGCTTGGACTCGCCGGAAATCGAATTCCCAGCCGAGGATATCGGCCATCTGCGAAATGATCTGATCAGGGATACCGGTGCGCCGCGCCGCCTGGTGGAAGTTCTTCTCGACCACGCCCTCTGCGCCGACCACCGTCACCTTGATCGCCAGCGGCTCGGTCCGACCACGCAGCTGCTTGCCCGCGCGTTCGACGACCACGCGGGTGTGGTTGTCGACTTCGTAGTTGAGCGCGGCCAAGCGGCCGCCGCGTTCGAGCTGAAGTACCAGCACGTGCCCCGGCGCCAGCTGCACCGGGCCGGCGGCAGTGCGGATCGCCTTGTCCCACTGGGCGATCTCGCGACGGCTCAGGCCGCGCTTAGCCAGAATGCCGGTGAGGGTCTCTGTGCGTTGCACCACGTGGCGCACGCTCTTGTTGCTGGCGGGAGCGGCGGCAGCCGGACGAGGCGCGGTGGTGGCGGAACGCCTTGCCGCACGGCTGGCCCACGCGGGTTGGCTGAAGATGGCGGCACCGACGGCGAAGCCTAACAGCCACGCCGATCGCACCTGAAACCGTTGGTTTCTCACGACGCGCTCTCCTTCCTGCGACACAGTAGAAGAGAGGCTCCCCATGACCACGCACAGCCATCGGCCGCCAAAAAAAATCGGCAGAGGATCGCTCCCCTGGCCGTATCCAGTTTGGCGCCTCTCCTTGAAGGCCGGCGAAGTTAGCTGACGGGTTAGGGCTCAAAGAGTTGCCCATCCCGGGGCTGGTGCCACCGAGATTCACCCCAAAACGAAACCTGGGTCCTCCGCTCCTCGTTTCTGAGGATTAGGCCTATGTCGCGTCGCAGTCGTACTGAACTTTGCCGTGGGAATCAAGCTCGCGGCGAATCTTTTTTTCCGTTGCCGCTGGAGTACTGGTCACGACCGGGGCAAGCGGAAACACGCGACGGTGTTGGCGTGGGTGCGCGCCGCTAGCTCGCCGAGCGAAACGCCGCGGATGGCGGCGAGGGCTTGGGCGGTAAACAGGACGTAGGCCGGCTCGTTGCGGCGGCCGCGCAGTGGGGCGGGGGTCAGAAACGGGGCGTCGGTTTCGATCAATAGCCGGTCCGCCGGCGTCAGCCGCGCGGCGGCTTGCAGCTCACCGGCATTCTTGAAGGTCACGATGCCGCTGAACGAGAGATAGAAGCCGAGGTCGAGAAAGGCGCGAGCCTCGGCTGCCGAGCCGGAGAAGCAATGGATCACGCCACCAACTTCAGCGGCGCCTTCTTCGCGCATGATGGTGATCGCCACTTCACCGGCGTCGCGCAAGTGAATGGTGAGCGGCAAGCGCAGCCGGCGGGCCAGTGCGATGCAGCGGCGGAAGGCGGCTTCCTGTGCCGGCCGCGGCGAGTTGTCGTAGTAGAAATCCAGGCCGGTCTCACCGATGGCCAGCACTTTCGGCTGCTGCGCCAGACGTTCGAGTGCCGCCAACGCCGGCTCCGAGGCCTCACTGGCAGCGTGCGGATGAATGCCGACGGTGGCGAAGATCGCCGGGTGCAGTGCCGCCAAGGCCACCGCCTCGTCGTTGCACTGCAACGGCCCGCCGGCACCGATCGTGATCATGGTGGTAACGCCGGCGGCAATGGCGCGAGTGATCACCGCCTCGCGATCGCCGGCAAAGCGCTCCTCGTCCAAGTGGCAGTGGGAATCAATTGCGCTCACGCCCGCGGTCAGGCGCGGCAAGTCGGCGGGGGCCATTAGCAACCGCTCGACTGCCGAGAAGCGCGGGCACGGAGTGGGAAGCTTCGCTTGCGAGCGCCCTTGGCCGCGGCGCGGAGCCGGCGCCGCCGTCTCATTGGTTGGGCTCGATGCGCGGGAACAGGATCAGCGATGGGCCGGTCACATGGCCGCTGTGGAAGTGCGTACCCCAAGCGCCGTCGAGGGCGGGGGTGCCCGGCAGGTTGAGGGCGCTCAGGATGCGCTCACTGGTCTCGGGCAGAAACGGCTCCAGCAACGTCGCCGAGACGCGCAAGGCTTCGAGCAGGTGATGCAGGATGGCGCCGACGCGCGGGCGCTGGGCGGCATCCTTGGCCAGCGTAAACGGCGCCGTGACCACGATGTACTTGTTGGCGTGATCAATGGCGCGCCACAGTGATTCCAGCGCGCGGTGAAAAGCCATCCGCTCGATCAGCTCCGGCACCTCCCGCGCCGCCAGCGCGAAGGCCGCGATCAGCGCCCGATCATCCTCGCTCGACTCGCCCAGCGGCTGCACCGCCCCTTGGAAGTAACGCTGTTGCATCGACAGGGTGCGGCTGACGAGGTTGCCGAGATTGTTGGCCAGGTCGGCGTTGACGCGGGTGATGAAGCCGTCCTCGGTGAACGAGGCGTCCTGGCCGAAGACCATGTCGCGCAGCAGGAAGTAACGAAACGCGTCCATGCCGTAACGCGCCTTCATGTCGAGCGGCCGGATGGTGTTGCCCAGGCTCTTCGACATCTTGCTCTCGCCGCGAATCCAGTAGCCGTGCACGCGCAGCTGCTGGTAGAGCGGCAAGCCCAACGCCATCAGCATGGTCGGCCAGAAGATGCCGTGGGGCTTGAGAATGTCCTTGCCGATCAAATGGTGCACCGCCGGCCAGAAGCGCTGGAAGACGTCTTCGCCTTGGGCCTTGAGCACGCTGATGTAGCTGATCAGCGCATCGAACCAGACGTAAGTGACGTAGGCGGGATCGAAGGGCAGCTCGATGCCCCACGTCAGCCGCGACTTCGGCCGTGAGATGCACAGGTCGCCGAGCGCCTCGCCCCGCAGCAGGGCCAGCACTTCGTTGCGATACTGCTCGGGGACGATCAACTGCGGGCGGGCCTCGAGTTCGGCCAGCAGGCGCGCCTGGTACTTGCTCATGCGGAAGAAGTAGTTGTCCTCGGACACCGGCGCCGGCGCCTTGAGATGGTCCGGACACAGGCCGTTGACCAGCTCCTTCTCGGTGTACAGCCGCTCGCACTCGGTGCAGTAGAGGCCGGAGTAACTCCCGAAATATATGTCACCCGCGGTGTGCAGCTGGCTGAGGAAGCCCCGCACCACCTCGACGTGAGTGCAATCGGTGGTGCGGACGAAGGCATCGTGGGTGAAGCCGCACGCGGCCCAGGTGTCGCGGAAGATGCGGCTGACCCGATCGGCATGCTGGCGCGGCGGCAGTCCGGCGGCGGCGGCGGCGTTGGCGATCTTGTCACCGTGTTCGTCGGTGCCGGTGATGAAGTAGGTCTCCTCCCCGCGGCGGCGGTGGGAGCGTGCCAGCACGTCGGCGATCAGGGTGGTGTAAGTGTGGCCGAGGTGGGGCTCGGCATTGATGTAGTAGATCGGCGTGGTGACGTAAAAGCGGCTCATTGGGAATCGGGCTGCGCGAAATTACGGCTGCGCTTTGCGTTCGACCAGCTCTTCGAGGCTGGCTTCGGTTTCACTGCCGTCTTGGTGGCGGATCTTCACCGTCTGCTTGAGCACATCTTGGTGAGTGACGACGCCGTCACCCTTGACGCAGGCCACCGCCGAGCCGATGGCCGGCAGGCGCCGCCCCAGCTCACGGTAGGTCAGGTACTCGAAGCGCAGGCAGCACTTGAGGCGGCCGCACATGCCGGCGAGCTTGGTGGGGTTGAGCGACAGGCCCTGATCCTTGGCCATCTTGACCGATATCGCTTCGAACTCCGTCAGCCAGCTGGCGCAGCACAGCTCGCGGCCGCAGGCGGCGATACCGCCGATGAATCGGGTTTCGTCGCGCGCGCCGATCTGCTTCATTTCAATGCGGGTGTGCAGCGTGTGCGCCAGGTCACGCACCAGATCACGGAAATCGACGCGCCCTTCGGCGCAGAAGTAGAAACTGATCTTGCCGCCGTCGAAGCTGCACTCGACGCTGATCAGCTTCATCGCCAGGCCGCGTTCGCGAATGCGGTGCAGGGCGATGCGCTGCGCCTCGCGCTGGCGGCGCAGGTTGGCGTCCTCGCGGGCGAGGTCGCGGCCGTCGGCTTTCTTGATCACCCGGCCGAGTTTGGCCCCGGCCTCGACCGGCCGCAGCAGATCGCTGCGCACCACCGTACCCAGGGCCGAGCCCCGTTCGGTTTCGACGACGACCTGATCGCCGGGCTGCAGCTCGAGTGCGCCGCAGCTGTAAGGGCGCACGCCGCCGCCGCTCTCGCAGCGCACGCCGACCAGCCGGGGCGAGTTAGCCACGCTCGCGGTTTCGTCGCTCATAGCTCGCTCCGCAGCCGCAGGAACAGCGCCTCCAAGAGCAGCTGCCGGTTGGGGTTGCTGCGCCGCAAGCAGGCCAGCGCCTGGGTGAGCGCCTCGCTGCCATGCACGGCGGTTTCGCTGCGGGTCGGCGGCAAGTGGCTGGCGAGGTCGGCGTTGCGCAGGCCGATGGTCTCGGCGCCGACCGCGCGCACTGCTTGGTCGCGGTACCAGGTGAGCATGATCGCCAATGGGAGAGCCGGATCGTCGCGGCCTGTGGTCTCTTGAATCATCTGCGCCAGGCGAACATAACCGGCCCCCGGCAGTGCCGCAAGTTGCGCCAACAACCGCCGGCGCCGTTCGCCGAGTGCGCCGCGCAGTTGCAGCGCTCGCCCTGGGCTACCCTCGGCGTAGGCGGCCGCGCAGGCGGCCTCGGCCGGCGTCAGCTGGCCATCACGCTGCAAGATTTCGACGACGAGATCGTCTGGCAACGGGGCGCAGTGTACCCGCTGGCAGCGCGAGCGCACCGTCGGCAGCAGCGAGCCCGGGGTATGGGTCACCAAGATCAGCAGGGAGCGTGGCGGCGGCTCTTCCAGCGTCTTGAGCAGCGCGTTCTGGGCGTTGGGGTTGAGAGCATGCGCGTCGGTGATAACCGCCACCTTGCTCCGGGCCCGCAGGGGAGCCAGCTGCATGAAGCTGCGTAGCTCTCGGATCGGCTCGATGCGGATCTCTTTCTTGCCCGGCGGCACTGCGACCACACGCACGTCCGGGTGCGAACCGGCGGCGGCTTGGCGGCACCCGGCGCAGCTACCGCAAGCGTCGGGCTCGGTGGTTGTAGTCGGGTCTTCGCACACCAGCAGTGCGGCCAAGGCCGCTGCCAGCCGCTGCTTGCCGACACCCTCGGGACCGCTGAGCAAGACCGCGTGCGCCAGGCGCTCGCGCGCCAGCGCGGCGCGCAACTGCGCCTTGGCCGACTCGTGCCCGCGAACGTTGGCGAAGCTGTTCATGGCGGCGGCAGCGCCGCCCGCACGGCGGCGAGCACCTGGGCGGTGACTTGCTCGCGAGCGCGCGTCGCATCGATCAGGCAATAGCGATCGGGGTGTTCGGCGGCCTGGATCAAGAAGCCTTGACGCACGCGCTCGTGAAAGGCCGTCTCGGCCCGGTGAAAGCGATCGTCGCCGCGCGCACGTTGCAGTCCGATGGCAACCGGGCAGTCGAGCAGCACGGTGAGATCGGCCGTCAGCCCTGAGCATACCAGCGCATCGAGTTGGCTGACGGTAGCCAGATCCAAACCGCGGCCGTACGCTTGGTAGGCAATCGTGGAGGCGGAAAAGCGGTCGGTCAGCACCACTTGGCCGGCGGCCAGCGCCGGCCGAATCACCTCCGCGATATGTTGCGCGCGATCGGCGAGGTACAACAGCAGCTCCGCCAGGGCGGTGGGGGCGGCACTATCGAGGTGCATCACCAGGCGGCGGATTTCCGCTCCCATGGCGGTGCCACCAGGCTCCCTGGTCTCACAAACGGCGTAGCCCTGGTGCCGCAAGGCGCCGGCAACCAGTGACAGGTGAGTGGACTTCCCGGTGCCTTCCGTGCCCTCGAACGCGATCAGCCGGCCGCGCCCCTCAGCCACGCGGCGCTCCCGCCTTTCCGAGCACCAGGTCGATCCCGTAGAGTAGTTGCTTAGCCGTGAAGGGCTTGGTGATGTAGTAGTCGGCGCCGTACTGGTAGCCGCTCAACACGTCCTCGTCATGGGTCTTAGCGGTCACCAAGATCACCGGGATCTTGGCGGTCGCATGCTTTTCCTTGATCCGCTGGAGCACTTCGAGGCCATTCATCTCCGGCATCATCACATCGAGCAGGATGAGGTCGGGGCGCGGATCGCCTTCGACCAGCCGCAACGCCGCCGGGCCGGATTCCGCCACCAGCACGGTGTAGCCGCGGGTCGCAAGAATGCTTTGCAGGATGGTGACGCTATCGGGGTTATCATCCACCACCAGGATCGTCGGGCTCATAGCTCTCCACTGTGCTGCACCGCGGCTAGGCCGCGCAAGTTTCTACCGCTCAGCCGTCCCCCCCGCGCCCACGTATTTCTTGACGATGGCGCGAATTACCATCGGGCGGGCGGGTTTCGGGATGTAGTCGTCGCAGCCGGCCGCGCGCGCCTGCTCCTCATCGCCGCGCATAGCGAATGCCGTCAGCGCCACCACGGGAATGTCTTGCAGGGTGCGGTCGGCCTTGATCTGCCGGGTTGCCTCCCAGCCATCCATGTTGGGTAAAGCCAGGTCCATCAGAATCAAGTCGGGGTGCTCCGCGCGCGCTTTCTCCAGCGCCTGGTTGCCGTCGATGGCTTCGACCACGGCGTAGCCCTCGACGGTCAAAACCTTGGTAACTATCCGCCGATTGTCCGCGTCATCTTCGACGACCAGAATTTTCTTGGGCATCGCCACACTCAGTTCTTGGGCCGCACCCGCAATCGGCGCGGCCTCTTGGGCAGCTTATAACCGCGGGGTGGCAAGCTTGTAAAGTCTATTCGGGGGCGGCCGTGCACTGACATCTCGGTTGCGGTCTAGGCGCGCGGCCAAAAGCGCAAGGGGTTCGCGGCCGGTGGAAATGGCCACGAACCCCTTGTGCGCGAGAGCAACGGGCCGCTACGGCAGCGGGCGGTTGTAGATCTTCTTGTCCACCAAGGCGCCGGGCCCGATGCCGATGGCGGTGGCGCCACCCATCAGGCCACCACGTGCAACGCCCTTCGAGCCCAGAGAGATGTCGCGCTCGGTGGCGAGCAGCGTGGCCTCGAGCTGAGCCTCCTGCTCCACGGTGGCGGTGCCACCGGCGCCCTGCACGTTGATCAGCACCTGGTTCGGCAGCACCCCGCTGACCTTGATCTTGCCCAGCCGAGCGACGCGGAACGTGCCGGTTACGTTGATCACCACCGCCGTGCCCGGGTTGGAGGCGGCGGAAATAATCAGAGTCCCGCGGGCATCGACCTGCAAGTTACCCAGCCGGATGAGGTTGAGCTGCCCCGGTGTAACCGCCAGCGTTTGGGTCCCGTTAGCCGGCACCAAGATGCCGGTCATCGTGGTATTCACGCTCCCGCACGCGAGCGGATCGGCGATGATATCGGCCGCCGCTTTGGCGGTGGTGGCGGCGGTGGCACACAGCGACACTTGGGCAGCAGCAGTAGGATCGGGGGCGATAAAGGTGCCCACTGGGTTGATGACCGCTGGCGCACCCGGGCTGACGGAACCACCGCCGGTGTAGATGCCGTTGGCAACCGAGCACGCGCCGCCGAACGAGACCGCGCCGCCCGTCGTCTTGGTCGCGATCACCTTGCCGCCCAGCACGGAGTTCTTTCCAAAACTGCTCTTCCAGGTACAGATGTTACCGGTCACCGTCGTGGGCGAGAGGCCAGTGAGCTGGATCGAGGTCGAGTTGATTCCCAGCACACTGAATGTCTTGGCTTGGCCCAAGTTGGCCGGGCCGATGCGGCCGAAGCAGACGCCGGAGTGGCAGCGATCATTGAGAGTGCCGGCGTTGCCATCGTTACACGCGGTGCAATCCGGCTCGTTGCAGTTCAACGCCGCCTCGTTGCAGGTGTGGGCGCACGTTGTACCCGGCACGCACGGGTCCCCGGCGTGCAGCGAGCAGCTACCACTGTCGCAGGTATCCGCGCCGTTGCAGAATACGCCGTCATCGCATGGGGCCGCGTTGTTGGTGTTGGTACATCCCGCCAAGGTGCAGGTATCATCCGTGCACAACTCGCTATCGTCGCAGAGCGAGTCGTCCGTGGTACCGGCACAAGTCCCGGCGCCATCGCAGGTGTCGTTCACCGTGCAGTTCACCCCGTCATCGCAAGGGTCGGAGTTGAACGGGTACTGGCAGTCCAACGTCGCATCGCAGACATTGTCGGTACAGACATCGGCGTCATCGCAATTGCCGTCGTTGGTCGCATTCACGCAGCCGATGATGACGCTGCACGTATCATCAGTGCAGCCGACGCCGTCGTCGCAGGCCGCGTCATTCGGGGCGTTGTCGCAACCGCTGACGTCGCTGCAAGTGTCGGTGGTGCAGCCGATGCCGTCATCGCAAGCGGCGTTGACCTCGGTGTTGGTACAGGTGCCGGTGGGCTCGTTGCAGGTGTCGGTGGTGCAGCTGATGCTGTCGTCACAATCCACCGCGGTGCCGGCGACGCAACCGTCGGGTCCGGCCAGCGGGTCGAGCGGGTCGCAGGTCTCGGTGCCGGTGCAAGCCAGACCGTCGTCACAGTCGTTATCGGTGTCACAGGCGACCACGCAATACGAGATCGGAGTGACGTCGCCGAGCAAAGCCCAGTCGTCATCGTCGTAGAGGTAGCCCTCCTCCACGCCGGTTCCCGGCGTGACATCGCTGGAAGTGAACTGGTTGCATACTGCGGATACGTTGTTGACGCCGATGTTCTCGATGTCACAGTAGGCGCCGCCGATGCAATTGCCGAAAATGCCCCCGCTATTGCCCTTGATCTTGTTGTTGCCGTTGCTGCCGCCGTTGTAGAAGCCGCCGCCGAGGTCGATGGCGTAGTTGGTTGCGGTGGTCACCGAGGTGGCGTCGATCCCGATGGCGTTGCCGCTGTTGCCGGTGATCGTGTTGCTGCGCAAAGCCACCCCGACCAGCCCACCAGCAGGCCCACTGGCGCCGACGAGGTCAATCAGCACCCCGGTACCGGTGTTTCCGCTGACGTCGTTGTTCAACACCAGCGCGGTGCCTTCTGCGCCGCTATCGGTGTAACGAACTTCGATGCCGGAGTTGGCGCTCTGGTTCCCCGACACCGTGTTGTTGCTGATCGTCGGGTTAAACTCGAACCCGACAGCGCTGTTGTTGATGTCCAAGGCCTCGGCGATAATCCCGGCGCCGGCGTTGCCGGTGACCGTGTTGTTGGAAATAGCGACCGGCAGTGCGGTCAGCGAGCCGGCGGAGCTGGCGATCGATGACCAGTTACTGGCGATGAAGTGGATACCGTCGCCGCCGGTGCTGCCGGTGACCGTGTTGTTGGAAATCGTGGCCTGCGGAGAAACGGTGGCCCGGTCCATTTCGCTCCAACTGGAGAAACTCACCAAGATGCCGTCGCCGCCGGGCGAGGTGATGGTGTTGCCGCTGACGGTCGCACTAACGAGCAGCCTGGCATCCTCCATGTCGGACAAGCTGCTCACGCTCAGTTCGACGCCGCGGTCACCTGGGCTTGCAATGGTGTTGCCGCCGATCAGCATGTCGGCGAGTACGATGATCGACGTGGCGGAGTCCGAGATTTCGGAAACCTCCATGTCAACCCCATCGTCCACGGGGCCAGTAATAGTATTTCCGACGATTATAGGTTGAAACGCCAGTATGACGCTGGTGGCAGTGCTCGTAAACGAAGTCGCGGCAACGTAGATGCCGTCGTCGCCGGCCCCGGTGATGGTGTTGCCGACTACGAGCGGCCTGAAAGTCATGATGTTGTCGCCGTTCTCGAGGTCGCTGGCGGCCAAGCTCATGCCGTCGCCGCCGGGGTTGGTGATGAAGTTGCCGACCACAATCGGGGCCACCAGGCCTTCCGCGTCGCTGGTGGCGGACACTTTAATCGCGTCGACCCCGGAGGTGGTGCCCACCGAAGACATCGCGTTCGACGAGATCAGCGGAGCCATCACTTGCAGTAGGCCGCTCTCGGAGGCATAGAACGCGACCGCCCCGAATCTCTGTCCGGCGAAAGAGTTGTAACGGATCGTCGGCGACAAGTTCACCGCGTTGCCCGAATCGTCATCGTTAAAAGCGGCCACGCCACGGCCACCACCGTCGAACGAATTCAGTTCGATCACCGCGGTGACCGCGTCGAAGCCGTACAAGTCGTCGATCTGGATACCGTCGCCCGCGGTTGTGGTAGTAAAGGTCCCGAATGTGGTGGTGATGGTGTTGGTTGCCGCGCCCGGCCGAATGGTCATGCCGGAGATGGTCGACTGCGTCAGCGGGCCACTGGCGTTGAAGACGTCATTGCCGTTGGTGCCGTCATTGGCATCGACGACTACGCTGCTCGGCGAGCCGGTGTTGCCAATGACCGAGACGCAATCCTTCAGTCCGATGGGAAACAAGTCGCCATTGGCGGTGTCGTAGGTACCGTCGGCGAGCAGCACCTTATCCGCCACCGGGCAACCGTCGGCGCGGGTGCCGATGGCGTAGCCAACGGTGCGGCAGGAGGGATTGACCCCGACACCGCAACTGGCGGTGTCGGTGGCGCTCACGCCCGTGGACACCTGGATATCAACTGCCCGCGCCGGCGGGAGAACGAGCCAGGAACCTAGTACCACGGCCAGTGTGCCTACCCACGACGAGCGTACGTAAATCATGGGCGGCGTTTTACAGCCGGGGGCGGAAGCCGTCAATAGAAAAATCGCGGGTTTCGTCTGCCGGCCCGGCGGGTAGGCGAATCGAGCTAGGGCGGGCTCGGGCGGCCCAGCGCTCAGTGGGCACGGGCGGCGGGCTTCTTGGGCCGTTTGACGAGGGGGCCGAGGAGCGGGTCGTCAGCGAAGCGGGCGCGCACCGAATCGCCGCCGAGCTTGATGGCCTGCTCGATGTGTGCTTGGGCATCAGCTTTGCGCCCGGCTTGCACTTCCAAGCGGGCCAAGCGCAGCCACCAGGTGGCGTTCTTGGGGTTGCCCTCGGCCACCTTGCGCAGCAAAGCGACGGCGTCATCGAGACGGCCCGTCTCCTGGTAGGCGAGGGCGAGGTTGTTGTAGGCCACACCGGCCTGGGGATTGAGCTTGATTGCGCGTTCGAGCAGGGTGGTAGCCTCGGCAAACTGCTTGTTTTTGAACAGCAACGTACCGAGGTTATAGACGGCCTCGAAGTGCTCGGGGCTAAGTTCAATCACGCGGCGATAGGTGGCGATGGCGCGCCCGGTCTGACCAGTTCGATCGTAGTAGCCACCGAGGTTATTGAGCGTCGGCACGTGGTCGGGCTCGATTTCGAGGGCGCGGCGATAAAAGCCGGCGGCCTCCTCTCGATTGCCCTGGGAATCGGCCACCACACCCAAGTTGTAAAGCGCATCGGCATTGTGCGGGTCCATGTCGATGGCCTTCTGCAAGGTGGCGCGGGCTTCGGTCTCCCGGCCGGCGCGGTGGTAAGTGTTGCTTAGACCGATGAGCGCTTTGACGTAGAGCGGATCGCGGCGCAGAGCCTCCTCGTACCACTCGATGGCCTTGTTGATGTTGCCGGATTCTTGAAACAGGTCGGCGAACTCGTTGGCCAGCTCGGGCTCGTTACCGCCGCCGGCCAGCGCCTGCTTGAGGACTTCGAAGGCATTGGCCAGATCGCCCTGGCGCCGGTACAGGCGCGCCAGGGCCGTACGGCCCTGCTGCCGGCGGGGGTCGAGGGCGATGACCTTCTCGATCTCGGCCTTGGCGGCCTCGGGTTGTCCGATGGCCAGCAGGGCGTTGCCGAGCGAGCTGCGGGCCATGATGTTGCCGGCATCCTTTTCGAGCAGGGCGCGCAACGCCGCCACCGCCTCTTCGTGCTTGCGGCGGCGCATGAGATTTTGCGCCTCTTGGAACTCTTCCCACAGCCCGATCTTGTCCTTGGGGTCAGGTAAGCCTTCGCCGGCCACCGCGCCCTTGTCATCGACGTTGTAGCCCAACGCCGCCAGGCGCTCGCGGTCGGCGGCGCTCAACTTGAGGCTGGCATCGGCGCCGCTGCCGGTGAGCAGCACGTCGGTGCGCAGATACTCATCGAGGCGGCGGGAGAACTGCGCCAGCAGCGGCGGCTGCTCGGCCAAGAGGTTACGGCTCTCCTGCGGGTCGGCCGCGAGGTCGTACCACTCGGCGCGGGGGGCGCGGATGTACTTTGCGGCGGTCGTGCGCACGCCGCGCAGCTCGGCCCAGCCGTTGTTGAAACGCGGCACCAGGGTCTCGATGTAGCTTTCAAGATCGGCGGAGCGGCCGCCGGCCAGCAACGGCACCAGGCTCTCCCCGTCCACGTTCCCCGGTATCGGGAGGCGCAGCAGGTCGAGGACGGTGGGCACGATGTCGATGGTACGCACTTGCCCTGCGACGCGGTGTCCCTGGTGCAAGGCGGGATGACTCATGATCAAGGGCACGTGCAGCGTGGCGTCGTAGAGCAGCAGCGAATGCGTGGCTTCGCCGTGCTCGCCGAGGCTTTCCCCGTGATCCGCCACCACCACCATCAGCGTGTCCGCCAAGCGGTTGAAATCGCCGAGCGCGCTGATCACGCGGCCGATCTCGGCATCGACGCCGGCGATCTCGCCGTCGTACGGGCGCTTGTCGTACAGCACGTCGAACGGCGGCGGCGGCTCGTAGTTGGCGTGCACGTCGAAGTAGTGCAGCCAGAGCATGAACGACTGCTGGTGGTGCTCGCGCAACCACGCCACGCCTTGGTCAGTGACCGAGCGCCCGGGCCGCTCGTCGAACATGAACATCGGCCCCTTCTTGCCGGTGTGGAGGTTGTCGTCGTAACTGTCGAAGCCCTGATCGAGGCCGAACTTGGAATCGAGCACGAAGGCACCGATGACGGCGCCGGTGTGGTAGCCTTGCCGCTTGAGGATTTCGGCCAGCGTCTCTTCTGTGTCGGGCACCCTGAAGGTGCCATTGTTGCGCACGCCGTGGTGAGTCGGGTAACGGCCGGTGAATATGGAAGTGTGGCTGGGCAGAGTCAGCGGCACCGGCGTAATCGCCTGCTCGAACAGCACCCCGCGCTGCGCCAGGGCGTCGAGGTGCGGCGTCTTGATGTCCTTGTAACCGTAAGCGGCCAGGTGGTCGGCCCGGGTGGTGTCGAGGGTAATGACCACGAGGTTGCGGATCTGGGTGCGGTCAACGCGCGGGCCGAACCACTGGCAGCCGGCCAGTAGCGCGCACGCCAGTGCCAGCAGCGCAGCTGGTCGCCGGCCGGGTTTGGGGCTCGCCTGTAACACCGGGCTGTGGTTCACGCTGCTGACGTGCTCGTTGGCACGGATCACTTGGCAACCGCGAAAGCGGTGTAGCCGGCACCCGTACCTTCGATCAGGAGGAGGCGCTCGCAGCGCCAGCCGGGGGCGATCGGCGCCCCGTTGGCGGGCGTGGCGGTGGACACCTCGTCGCACTGCACCTTGGTGGCGGACCAGACGGCGGAGAGCACCAGCACCTCGCCGGCGTTCGGGGTGGCCTTCAGCTGGCAGGCTTGCCCGGCCGGGCACGCCCCGCCCACGGGCTTGCCACCGAGCTGGGGCACGGAGGGGTTTTGCACCGTTACCGGCAGTGGCAGCGGGCCGTGCAGCTCGAACACTTTCGGTGGTTTGTCCTTGCCCTTTTCCTTCTTGCGCTCGCCCTTGGTCTTGCGTCGCTCGGACCGCCGCGCCGCGCGTTCTTCGGGCGACAGCTTCATCAATTCCTCGCGCCGCCGGAGCGCCTCTTCGGTTTGTTCCGCCACCCAGGTGGCCCGCGCTTCGGGGTCCTTTGGCGGCACGGCCTGAGGCCACGCCGCTGCCGGCAGAAGCAGCACCATCGCCAGGTACACAATTCCCTTGCGCATCTCACCTCCAGCGTGGACCGACGATATAATAGAGCAAGCCGCCCTCGTCCACCCTGCTCGAGCGGCTCGCCGATTGCTGGGCAGCGAGTGCCGGCGGCAAATTACCGGGTCAGGTGATGACGGGCCGCCTACGGCAGGCGGATTACGTCGCCCGGGTCGCTGATGCCTTGGAAATGTATGTTGGCCGCCGCGCTCTGGTTGCCGTGAGCATCGAAGAACGCCCCCAGCAGGCCGTGGCCGCCAGCACCGACGCCGCGGATGCGGGTCTGCCCGATCAAGCTGCCCGCCACCCCGACGTTGAAGATCGAGCGAACGGGCTGGGTGGTGTCGAGGTTCGACAAGCGGCGCAGGGCGAAGCAGTCCACCAGCGTGCTGCTGGAAAAACGCTGCTCGAACTCGTTGAAGACAAGAAACTGAGCGATCACGGCAGAGGGGTCTTGCAACTCGAAGTCCACGCTGCATGGCACCAATGCCACCACACCCAAGGCTGCGGCCCCGGTCGCGGGATCAACGGCGTCGTCAAAGAAGTGGTCCAGGATCAAGGTGTGCGGGCAGGCGGCGTATTCCTCGCCCAGCCGCAGCATGTCGTCGCCGTCGTTGGCGCCAGCGATGGCGGGGATGCCGATGGCGTTGTGGCGAACAAGATCGTAAGAGCCGGCGAGAGCCTGCACCATGGTAGTGGCGCCGACGAGGACGTTGCGCTCACTGGGGCGGTCCTGGTCATCGACTGCCACGCACCTCAACTCGCCGACGAAGGTCGGTTCGCCCACCGGCGGTACTCGGCTGCCGGCATTGCTCTGACCGGCACCGCCGCGGCTGCGGCCATCGAGCGGCAGGCAGCGTTCTCCGGGAGTTTGCGCCGGTGTACAAAAGGTGGACAGTCCCTCCGATGCCAGCCATGCCAGCGGCTGGCGCGGGGTGAGCGTAACGCGGAAGTCGGTCTCGCTCCAGCCGGGCAAACACAATCCGCCGCCGCACTCGGCACCGCTGAAGCACACGCTCCCGTCATTGCTGCAGTGTCCGTTGGCATTGACGTAGAAACAGCGGGCGCTCACCGCGGTGTTCGAGGTGTTGCTCAACTGCACCAGTGTATCCACGCCGGCGGCGGCACTGGTGAACACCACCGGGTAGACGACAATGGCCGCGGCCTGGTCGGAGGCCACATCGGCAGCTGCCACTCCGGCACCGCCCAGCATCACCAACGCCAGCAATCCTCGCCGCAGTATCATCACACCCCTCCTCTTGCTCGTGTAACTCATCACCGTGTGACCTCGCTGGTGGTTTCCGGCTGGCTCCTAGCGCTGGTGGTCAGCCAAGGTGTGGGTGATCCCTTGCTCAGCTACCTGCCTGCATTCACAGAGACTGTAGCCATTCTCCGCCGCGCCACCCTGCTGTTGCGTGAGCAGTTCTGGCGCCGGGACACATTCCAGCCCCGGATCGCACGAGCCGTCACAGGTGGGGCTCTCGGCCTGACCGCACGGCGGCTGGCCATTGCCATGGCTCGGCGCCGGCATCAACGCCGCCATCAGCCACATGAGGATCGCCACTACCGGAACAGCTCTGCGCACTGGCCTCATCTCTCCTCCTCGGGGCTGCCCCCATTTTCCCAATGACAGCTACTATGACTTGGACCGGCTGCCTGTCAAGCGCGCCGGGACCAGGCGGAGGTCGCTAGCAAATCAGGCAGCTCAATCAGGCTCTGGACGATCGCGTCGGGGCGCTCAACCGCTAGCACCGCGCGTGAGCTGGTACCACTGAGAACCCCAACCGTACCCACGCCGGCAGCCTTCCCGGCTTGTATGTCGATGGGGGAATCGCCGACATAGATGACCTCCGACGGGGTTGCTGCCATCTGATCGAGGCAACGGATAATCACCTCCGGTGCGGGTTTGCGCTGCACCACATCCTCGCGCCCTACAATGGCAGCAAACAGGCTGCGCACTCCCCAGCGCTGCAGAAACGGCACGTCGCGGCCGGATGACGTGGCAATGCCCAGCATCAGCCCGGTTTTATGGATCGTCCGGAGCGCTTCCACGCTGCCGGGGATCGGCCGGGTGTCTTCGTGGTAGCGGCGGAGCCATTGCGGCCCGCGCGCGGCAAAGGCTGCGTTGATCGTCTCCTGTGGAACGTCGCCGGGCAGCAACTGCGTGAAATTCGATCGCCCGGTGCGCATGAGCTCGTACACCGCCTCACGTTCCGGCGGCGGCAGGTCCAGATCGGTCGCGATCTCGCAGGCGAAGCCATAGAACAACTCGACCGAGTCGGCGATGGTTCCGTCGAGATCGAAGATGACGGCGCGGATAGTCAGGCGGCTATCCCCTGCTTCCATGCGGCGCCAACGCGGGCTTCGAGTTCGGCGAGTGAGCCGTTGTTCTCGATGACCACGTCGGCATAGCGACGGCGCTCCTCGGTGCTGAGCTGCGCCTCGATGCGCGCCGTTACCTGTGCAGCGTTCATACCGCGGTCGGCTCGCAGGCGCGTCTGCACAGCCTCGCGGCTGGCCACGACCAGCCACACCTCGTCCACCAGCGCTAACCAGTTGGCTTCGATGAGCACGGCGGCCTCGACGACAATGGGAAGCGCAAAACCCGCCGCCCGCCGGGCGGCTATGCGCCGCTTGATTTCTTGGAAGATCAGCGGGTGGACGATCGCGTTCAGCCGCTCGAGCGCCGCCGGATCGGCGAACACGAGGGCGCCCAGCCGCCGGCGATCGATGGTAGCGTCGGCAGCGACAATGTCCTCCCCGAATGCCGCGACAACCCGCCGCCAGCCTTCCGTGCCTGGACGATACACCTCGTGACCAACGAGGTCCGCGTTAATCACTTCGGCGCCGAGTTGCCCAAGGATCTTCGCCACCGCGCTCTTGCCTGAACCGATACCACCCGTGAGCCCGATCGTGCGCATGCTGTCGTGCTTAGCCGAACGCGGACAGCGCGTCCACTTCGTTGCCGGCCGGCTACGAGTATGGCGAGTGCGGCGGGGTTGCTGCTAGAAACGACCGGCGAGCCAAGGTGTGAGCGGGCATATGCGCGCCCGTTCACCGCAAGGCGCGGCCCCGCGGAGGCCGAACTGATTTCAGCCGACGGCCCGCAGTGGTTCGCTAAGCGCCACGGTTGCCCGCGGGGTCCGGACAACGCCGCCGTTTGCAGCGCGCTCGCGCCACCGCTGAACCCCCCGGCGGAGATACTCGGGGTTGATCTCCAGAATCTCGCAGATGTTCTCAAACGAGAAGTACCAGGTGCGGTCGTCGTCACCGATCCAATCTTCGGCATCGGCAAACATCTGCTGGCCGGGCCCGTCCTTGGCGAAGGCGTACTTCTGGTAGCAATCGAGCGCGTCTTGGAGAACCGCCAGCATCAGCCGCTTTTCCCCCGAGACGCTGGAGCCGCCACGAAACGCGGCGTAAAACTGCGCCGGCAGCAATGCGTCAGGCTCGAAAAGGCCAAATGAGCGGTCATTCATCGCGATAGCTCTCCTTACGGCTTAATTCGGTTGGCCGCCAGGATGACTCATCCCGTTGTCCTAGCCAAATGAAAAAAACTGCGCCGGGATGCCGCCGCGGCTAATCACGCGCCGGCAGGTCGCCCATGACACACAGCTCCCCTCCCCGATCTGCTTGCGATCGGGGCGGGAGCTTGTGGCACGCGGCGGCCCGGCGCCTGGCGCCGGGAACCGTTATTTCTTGGCGCCGAGTACGGCTTCCTTCAGCGGCTTGGCGACCGTGAAGCGAACCTTCTTACGCGCGGGGATCTTGATCGCCTCGCCGGTTTGCGGGTTGCGACCCATGCGCGCCTTGGTCTGCACCTTGCGGAAAGTGCCCAACCCTGGAATCTTCACCGGGTCCCCTTTCTTGAGCGACCCGACGATGGTCTTCACCAAGCCGTCGAGCACAGCGTCGGCCTGCTTCTTCGCCAGGTCAGCCGATTCGGCCAGTTTCTGGACCAACTGCGACTTCGTCATCAACCGTCCTCCCCTCTTTCAGGCACTCATTGGTGCCAGGTCATACGCGTCCATGAAACATCCCAAAAAAACCAGCGTATAGTTGCAACGATTTGACTGCCTCTGTCAAGCAAAATCGTGTCGGGAAACTGCAAAAAAACGCCGGCGCCCGCCCCCCGGCGCTGCCCGGCCGGGTCGAATACGCACCCGGCGCACGGGTTGGTCGCCAACGCTCTCGGATTGCAGACCGTAGGCTTCCGCCAACTGATGCTGTAGGCGGCGAACGTAGGCGTTCTGCGGTCCGAGCTCGACCGGGCGGCGCTCGGCGATGGCATTAGCGATGGCTTCTTCCGCCTCTCGCAAGGCCGCCTCGTGCTCCGGGTCAAGTTCGGGAGCCGGGATCTCGAAGTACTCCCGCAGGCACTCCATCAGCTTACTGCTGGTGTTGGCATTGACGGCGTGGACCGGGACGTTGTGGGTCATCAGTTCCCGCAGCTTTTTCGGGTGCTTACGCGCCAGCGCGCGCAGGGTCAGGACGACGTCGGCATCGCGTACCTGCTGGCACACGCAGGCTTGAACACCGAGCTCGCGGATCGCCCGCTCGAGCCGTTCGCGGCTGATGGCATAGGGGAATATACGCACCGGGCGGCGTGGCCCGGCGGCGGGCTCGTGGGCATGCGCGCTCGGCACCGGCACTTCTGGGGGTGGCACTTCACGGTCGACGCCGCCGTCGGCGCGCCGCACCCGCAGTTCGGGCCGGGCCGGGGCCTGACGCAACAGGGCGTCAACCACGGTGGCGACTTCGGGGTGGACGGCAAAGCGTTCCTGGCTGTGGATCTCGATGAGGACATCGAAGGTCGGTGGGGCCTTACGTTCCAGCACGGTCTTCTGCGTGCGGCGGCGGCGGGCTTCTTCATCACTGAGCGTGACTGATTGAATCCCGCCGATTAGGTCCGCCAAGGTCGGATTGGCGATCAGGTTCTCGAGGCTGTTGCCGTGTGCGGTGGCGATCAGTTGCACCCCGCGTTCGGCGATGGTTCTAGCCGCCAGCGCCTCGGCTTCAGTGCCGATCTCGTCGATCACCACCACTTCCGGCATGTGGTTTTCCACCGCCTCAATCATCACCGCGTGTTGCAGCTCCGGCGTCGGCACCTGCATGCGGCGCGCGCGCCCGATCCCCGGGTGCGGGATATCGCCGTCGCCGGCGATTTCGTTCGAGGTGTCGACGATCACCACGCGCCGGCCCATATCATCGGCCAGCACCCGCGCCGCCTCGCGCAGCAGCGTGGTCTTCCCGACTCCGGGGCGACCCAGAATGAGCACGCTCTGGCTCGACTCGATGACGTCGCGCACGATCTCGACCGTGCCGTACACCGCCCGGCCGACCCGGCAGGTCAGACCAATGACTTCCCCAAAACGATTGCGCAGCGCTGAGATGCGGTGCAGGGTGCGCTCGATGCCGGCACGGTTGTCGCGTGTGAAGGCGCCGACGCGGGCGATCATGAAGTCGAGGTCCTCGCGCGCCACCTGCCCGTCGCCCAGCGGCCACACGCCGGCGGGAAAGCGGGCCTCGGGCTGGCGGCCGAGGTCGAGCACCACCTCGATCAGCGTGGCGAATTGCGGCGCGACCTCGAGCTGCTGGCGAATCCGCGGCGGGAACACTGCCAGCAACAAGTCCAGGTCGTCCGTGATCTCAATTCGTGCCTCAACCATCCCGGATCATGGGCACACTAGCGCAGCTGCCGGCATAATGCACTACGGAATTGCCGCTCGCGCCGGTCGGGGTGTGCGACAAATCTGTGGGTAACGTGCAGCCGACCGGGCAAATCCTCACCAGTCTGACAGTACTGTGTACTGTCAGGCCGACGCCACCACCTGCCCGCGCTTGGCCGTCACATCATCCATACCTCGATTTGGTCGTGCTGTGCGCCGGGGCGGTAGAGGCCGTGCAGCTCGCCGCGCCGGCCGGACGGGCGTGTGCCACGCACGCGCACGCGCGTACCGGCGGCACCTGCAACGCTGCGCAGATCTCGCTGCTGACCGCCTGGGCCAGCCGCTCGATCGCCGGCTGCTGTCCCCACGCCAATGCCTGAGCCAACGACACCGTGGCTTGCGCCAGGAGCGGAGTGACCCGCAAAGGGATCGCCGGAATCGTATTGCTGCGGTCGTAGACCCGCTGATGTTGGCGTGGCAGGCGATGGCGGAAGTCGGGCATCGGCCGTAACTGATCAGCCCCGGCTCAGCGCAGTCAGCGGCAGGAAAGTGGAACCTGGGCTCGGCCGGCGACCCAGCCTCCGCTGGCTCACAGCGACGCCTCGCCACGCTTGCCGAGATTGCGGAACATGGGCGTGGCTGGCAGCGGCGCCAGCTGCGGCGCTATCGCCGCCGGCGCCGCCACGATGGGCTCATCGGCTTGACTGCAGCCGCCGCTGAGCGCGAGCAACAGTAGCAGAGAACCGGCCACAACCACGCGCAGACCTGACAGTCGCCGGCTCAACTCAGTAGCGCGGAACACCGGGGTCCACCGTTTGCGACCAGCGGTCGATGCCGCCAGCGAGGTTGCTGACGTGCTCGAAGTCACGCTGGGCCAAGAAAGCCGCCACATTGGCACTGCGGATGCCATGGTGGCATAGGACCACGATCTCGCGCCCGGGATCGAGCTCATGCAATCGGCCGGGCAGTTCGGTCAGCGGGATGTGAATCGACCCGGGCACCTGCGCCAGCGCCACTTCTTCCGGCTCGCGCACATCGAGCACCACAACGTCATCGCCGCGGTCGAGCCGCTGCTTGAGCTCTGGCGGACTGATTGCGGCCAACATGGCGAACAAGGTAGCAAGAAGGACGTGTTCGGCAAGTGCGGCCCCGCGCGATCAACGAAGACGGGCACTACGCGGCGGCGAGCGACAAAGCCTGTCGCGGGCAACGGCGCACAGCGGCCTCGACCTTGGCGCGCAGCGCCTCGTCGGGGTCGGCAACGAGCAGTCGCGCACGATCATCGTCGCCGACGATGAAAACCTCGGGGCACATCTTCACGCACACCGCGTTGCCTTCGCAACGGTCGTAGTCAACCACGATCTTCATCAAGAGCCTGCCCTCCCCGCCGCCGCGCCGGCTACGATCAGTGCCAGCGCCGCCCTACTTCCCAAAACGCGTCAGTGCGCTGGAGTCGAACAGCTCCGGCGCCAGCGGTACGCGGCGGTAGAATGGCGCTTGCGGGTCCGCCCGCAAGCCGCTGACAGTGGCGCGGTTAGCTTTGACGTTCTCCGCGCACGCATAGGCCATGGTCGCCGCCGGCAACCACTCACCGGCGTCACCTTCACTGGCGCGATGATTTACCCGCGCGCCGAGCACGTACGAGTTGATCAGCTCGCCGTTCCAGCTGAATTTTCGGTTCCAGGTGCCATCCCACGTCTCCGCGTCGACCCACAGCTCAATGCGCCCGTAGAGGTAGTACTTGTCGCGCGGAATGGCCTCGACCACCCAGAAGCGCCGCTTGGCCAGCGCCAACCCCGCCGGGGCCCAGGAAATACCGCTCCAGCCGGGAACCTGAAAGCCGGTCGAGGGCGTGTTGGCGTAGGTCAGCGTGCTCCAACCCCCGCCGGGCACGGCTGCGATCTTGACCGGTGTGACGACCGACTCGGGGTCAACGTAGCGCAGCGCGTCGCGTTGGCCGACGAGCTTCCACTCGAAATCTTCCGGCTTACCGTCAAAGGCGAAGCCGTCGTCGCCGCTGATGTCCGAGCCCAAGTATCCATCCGAGCGATTGGCCGGGCTGACCGCGCGCACCCGGCGCAGCGCCGGGATGAACGCCCACACCGAGTCACGCTTGTCGGCTTCGCGATAGCGCCACGACAGCGAGGCCGTGCCTTGCAAGTCCGCTGGCTGGAGCGACACGCCCAAGAACTGGCTCTGCAGGTTCAGCGGGTTCACCTGGCGGTACTTCTCGCTCTGGCCGTCGAGGAAATTGAACCACCCGTCGGCGACAATGGCGCGTTCGATTCCCTTGGGGTTGAGCATGGCGACCAGGGTCTTGTTGTAGGAGTTGCCGCCTGCCCAATAAGCGAGGAACTGATTCCAGACGATCTTGAGCGCCGCCTTGGGATCATTGGGGTCGATGTTGGGGAAGGGGATGCCGTAGTAGTAGCCGGGTTGCTTGCCCGTGCTCTTGTCGATGATGGTACCGCGGCCATCGACATCGAGCTGGGTAACGTTTTGTTTGGAGGCCTCTTCCCAAGCCTTTTCCCAATGCAGATTGCCGGTCGGATAGGCGACGATGCGATTGCGATATTCCCCGGTCTGGTAGTGTTTGAGCAGCTCCGGCGGCAGCAGCTCCTTGGCCAGCTGATAATTGCTCTGATCGAGCATGTCGCCGAGCTTGAGCCCGGGGGCGACTTCTTCCGGCGTTGCCTGCGCGCCGCCGGCACCTGCTTGGGCAAGTGACATCACCAGAAACAGAGCGATGGAACGAGCGAAGAGTCTTCTCATCATGGAGTGACCTCTTTCGTGACTCAGCGGCGGGCGCGTTCAACGCCCACCGAGTAACGGCCGGCTAGTCATCGGCCTTTGAACACCGGTTTACGCTTCTCTTTGAACGCTTTGGTACCTTCCTTGGCGTCTTCCGACATCGAGACCGGAATGCCGATCTCCATCTCTTTCTCCAGCGCCTCGGCCGTCGGGCGCCCCAAGCCAGCCAGCACCGAGCGCTTGACGGCTTGCACCGCCAACGGCCCGTTGGCGGCGATGATCTCGGCGTAGCGCCGGGCCTCGGGCATGACTTGTGCCGGCGGCACGACTTTGTTGATCAGCCCCACGCGCCGCGCTTCGTCGGCCGAGAACTGCTCGCCGGTGAGCAGGATTTCCATCGCATTGCAGAACGGGATCTGGCGCGCCAAGCGGGCGGTCGAGCCGCCCATCGGGAACAAGCTCCACTTGACCTCAGCGATCGCAAAGCGGGCGTTGTCGGCGGCAATGCGGATATCGGTGGCCTGCAAGATCTCGGTTCCGCCGGCGACGCAGAAGCCCTTGATGGCGGCGATGATGGGCTTGCTGACCTCGAAGTTGCGCAGCAGGCCTTTGTAGATCAGCGAGTAGTCGTTGATGATGCGCTGATCGAATTCGGTCTCGGGTGGCCGCAGGCCCTGCATCATGCGCACCAGGCGGTCGAGATCGGCGCCGGCGCAGAAGGCATTCTCGCCCGCACCGGTGAGGATCGCGACGCGCACCTCGGGGTCGTCCTGGAGGTCTTGCCAGGCATCGGCCAGCCGGCACAGCATCTCGGCGTTGAGGGCGTTGCGCACCTCGGGCCGGTTCATGGTGACCACGGCAACGTGATCGTTCTTCTCGTACAGGGCCGCAGGTTCAGACATCGAATCAACTCACAAGCGGTGGTTACAACTCGCTACTGACGATCCAGATGGCGAAGTACTGCGCCCCACCGCCGTAAGCGTGGCCGAGCGCGGTCTTGGCGCCCTCGACCTGATGGGCGCCGGCGCGCCCCATCACCTGCAACGCGGCTTCGCCCAAGCGCAGCATGCCGGAGGCCCCGATCGGGTTGCTGCAGAGCACGCCGCCTGACGGATTGATCGGCAGCTGGGCGCCGAATCTCTGCTCGCCGCGATCGACGACCTTCCAACCCTCGCCGACGTCGCAGAAGCCGAGGTTCTCCAGCCACATCGCCTCGAACCACGAAAACGGCACGTAGATCTCGGCCACATCGATCTGGTTCCACGGGTCGGTGATACCGGCGCCGTCGTAGACGGCCTTGACGCAGACCTTGCCGGCGCGCGGACTCACTTGATCGCGTCCCGGCACCCACATCGCTTCGGCGTACGAGTAACCCGATTTCACCCACGCCGGCCGGCGCGGGCCTTTCTTGGCGGTGGCCTCGCTGGCCACGATCATGGCAATCGCCCCGTCCGACGAGGGGCAGGTATCGAGGTAGCGGATCGGGTCCCATAACATCGGCGAGTTCATCACGTCCTCGACCGTGATGGGCTCGCGCAGGTGGGCGTACTCGTTGCGGGTGGCGTTGTCGCGCGCGTTGGCCGCGATCATCGGGCCGATGTGCGGCGGCGCGCCGCTGCGGGCGATGTAGGCACGCACGTAAGGCGCAAAGTAGCCGCCGGCACCCGCCACCAGCGGCGCCACGAACGGCATGTTCGGCGACAGCGCCCACATCGCGTTGCCTTCGGACTGCTTCTCGAACGCGATCGTCAGCACCCGCTCGAACAGGCCGGAGGCCACATGGGTCACCGCCGTCAGGGCGGTGGAGGCGCCGACCGAGCCGGCGGTGTGCACGCGGATCACCGGCTTGAGGTGCCCGCCGACGGCACCGACGAGGAACTGCTCGGGCTGCATGACGCCTTCGAGCATGTCCGGAGCCTTGCCGAAGACGATCGCGTCGATGTCCTTATGTTCCAAGCCGGCATCGAGCAGCGCCCGATCAACCGCTTCGCGCACCAGGCCGGCGATGCTGACATCGGCCCGGCGCGAGCCGTGATGAGTTTGGCCGACTCCGACCACCGCCACCGGGCGCTTCATGACCACCTCCGCTCACGGCCGAGAACGAATACGAGGTTGTGTTGCAGACAATGCCCTTGGGAGGCATGGGCGATGCCGCGCCGGGCGCCGGCCACCGCGTGCGCCCCGGCGCCGCCGCTGAGCTGGCGGAACACCTCGCCGAGGCGAATTAGGCCGGTCATCAAGATCGGGTGGCCGGTGAGCGGTCCACCCGAGGGATTGATCGCCGGCCGGGTCGAGCCTTTGGCGTCGAGTCCCATCGCTTCACGCACAATCATTTCCTCGGCCGGAGTTGCCGCCGACAGCTCGAGCAGGTCGACCTCGTCGGCCCGCGACAGGCCGGCCATGGCCAGCGCCTTCTGCGCCGCTAAGGCCGTGCTCGCGCTGCGGCTCAAGTCGCGCCCGCCCAGCGCCTGCATCTCGGCACGCTGATCGAGGCCGTGGATCCACACCGGTTGTGAGCACAGCTTTTCCGCCTTGCCCTCGGCGGCCAAGATCAGACACACCGCGCTCTCGCCCACCGGCGGCAGGTAGCCGGTACGCAGCGGTTGCACCGCCCACGGCGTCCGGCGCAGCTCCTCCGCCGTGGCCGCCTGGCGCACTTGGGCATCGGGATTGCGGGCACCGGCGGCGCGGTTATGTGCGGCGATCTCGGCCAGATCATCATCGGTGGCGCCGCTGCGCGCCATGTAAGCGCTGGCTTGCAGTGCGGCGGTCGATTTCACGTCGAGGCCGATCGCCGCCAGGTAGTAGGGCTCGAGTTGCAGGTTGAGCACGTGCTCGGGGCTGCCCTCGGAGACCTTGCCGTAGCCGACCACCATGGCGCTATCGCAGTCGCCCGCCTGCATGCGCAGCCAGGCGTAGTAGGCGGCGAAGGCGGCGTCCATTTCGAGGTGGAGGTCCTGGCGCGGCGGCCACGAGCCCATGACGTCGAGGGCGGCGACGAAGCCGAACGGCCGGCCGTCGATGTAGTCGGCCGAGCCCGCCACCTGGTAGTCGATGGCGTCGCGCTCGACGCCGCAGTCGGCCAGCGCGCGGCGCACTTGCGGGTAGAGCATTTCTTGCGCCGTGTGGTGCTCGTCGCAGGCGACGATCGGCGCCTGCGCAAAGCCCACCACGGCCACGTTTCGCAACTTACTCATGGCATGCTCACAGTCGGCGGATGAACGATTCCATCGGCTCGTCCGGCTCGCCGGTCGGGCGGAAGTACATGATGTCTTCGTGATCGCCGTGGCGCTCGCCGTCGGGTTTCCACACCGCCTCGACCCGCATCCCCATGCGCACGGCTTCGGGTTGTACTTCGAGTATCAGCGCGAAGATCGACAGCGCCGCGCCGTCGAGCGCCACCGAGGCGGCCACGTAGGGGATTTGCAAGTCGCGCCCGATCACCGGGATGTTGACGATGCAGAAAGTAGTGATCACGCCCTTGTCGGCAACCTCGACGAACTCGGTGGCGGGGGCGAAACTCTCGGGCGAGTTGAGCAGCGGCGGCACGAAGACCTTGCCGGTCCGCGAGCACTTCGAGCCGAGGATCTTCTTGTCCTTCAACGCCCGCAGGTAGCGGGCGCGGTAGTCGCCGGCGACGTAGTGATAGGGCAGGTACACGTGCGACTGGACGTATTTCACCGGCTCTTTCGGTGGTTCATTCATAGCCATCTTCCCCGACTGTTTCCCCGACTGAAGACTCACTCACCGGCCCTTGATCCCCACCACTTGCCCTCGGCTCAACCGGTGACTCGAAAGCACTCCAGGTCGCGGATGCTACCCTGACGCGCCTCGTCCGCCGCCCACACCGCCGCCACCCGTGCGCCGACCTTGACCTTATCGAGGTCGCCCTTAACGACGTGCGCCAGCGCGGTGTCGGCGCCGTCGAGCTTGACCAGCACGAAAGCGAACGGGGACGAGCACGGGTGCAGCTTCTCGACCGGGTGGTGCACGATGGCGCACGCAGTGATGACGCCGGTGTCTTTGACCTCGACCCACTCGCCGCCGCCCGAGCCGTCGAGTTCGGAATAGCCCACCGGCGGCACGACCACGCCCTGGCCGGCCACCCGCTGCCCCCAGATCTTCTTCTGTTCCTTGAGGCCAGCCAGGAAGCGGCCGATGGTCTCGCCGGTGGAGTGCTTGTACGGGAACTCCATCACCAGCTGCTGGCGCATTGGGGCGATGGGTTCTGCGGTCGCCGGTGTGCTCATGGTGTGATCTCCGGGCACGACGTTCGATTGCACTGATCGCGGCGGTTACGGCCCAGGGGCGAAACGACTAACCAGGGCGAGCCGTTACCGTGCTGTCTCATGCGACCGCGGATGTAGCTCAACTAACGTTTGTTCGTCAAGAACGGGTGGAGCGGACTCGTTACCGCTTCGCCGCCGGCTTGCTGCTCGCCACCGGCGTGGCGGTCTTGGCACGCCAGCGCCCCAGGCGTTCTTTAATGTTGCGCTCCTCGCCGATGTCCGTTGGCTCGTAGTAGTGCCGCTGGCGGAGTTGATCGGGCAGATGCTGCTGTGCGACCACGTGCTCGTCGTAGTCATGAGCGTACTTGTAATCACGCCCGTACCCCAGCCCCTTCATCAGGGGCGTCGGCGCGTTGCGCAGGTGCAGCGGCACCGCCAGCGCCCCGTGCTCTTTGACATCCGCGGCGGCGGCCAGCATGGCCTTGTAAGCGGCGTTCGATTTCGGTGCGCACGCTAGGTAGGTGACCGCTTGCGCCAGCGGAATGCGTCCTTCCGGCAGGCCGACGAAGTGGAATGCATCTTTGGCGGCGACGGCGATCTGGAGGGCGCGCGGATCGGCATTGCCGACATCCTCGGCCGCGAAGATGATCATGCGGCGAGCGACAAACAGCGGATCCTCACCGGCCTCGAGCATGCGCATCAGCCAGTACACCGCCGCGTCGGGGTCGCTGCCGCGCAGACTCTTGATGAAAGCCGAGATGACGTTGTAGTGCTCCTCGCCGGCTTTGTCGTAAAGCAAGGCCCGGTGCTGGGCCGCCTCCTCGGCCTGTGGCAACGTGATCGTGGCCGTGCCGGCGCGCCCGGCAAGATCCGCGGCCGCCTCGATGATGTTGAGCGCCGAGCGCGCGTCGCCGTGCGCCTGAGCTGCAATGAAAGCGCGCGCCGCCGGCTCGATGGACAGGCGCCGTTGGCCCAGGCCGCGCTCGCTGTCGGACAGCGCCCGATCGATCAAAGCAGCAAGGTCCTGCTCCGAGAGCGCTTGCAGCACCAGCACCGAGCAGCGCGACAGCAGCGGCGCGATGACCTCGAACGACGGATTCTCGGTGGTGGCGCCGATGAGCACGATCGAGCCGTCTTCGACATGGGGCAGAAAGGCATCTTGCTGCGCCTTGTTGAAGCGGTGAATCTCATCGACGAACAGGATCGTGCGCTGGCCATGGTAGCGCAGGGCGTCGTGCGCCTCCTCAATCACTTGGCGAAGTTCTTTGACGCCGGAGAGCACGGCGGAGAAGTGGACGAAGTGGCACTGGGTCGAATGGGCAATCAACAGGGCCAGCGTCGTCTTGCCGCTGCCGGGCGGGCCCCAGAAGATCAACGAGTGCAGCCGCTGGCCGTCGATCATCTCGCGCAGCAGCCGCCCCGGTGCCACCAGGTGCTGCTGGCCGACCACCTCTTCGAGGCGGTATGGGCGCATCCGGTCGGCCAACGGCGCCTCGCGCTGGCGGGTACGCTCGGCCTCGGCGGCAAAGAGGTCCGGGCCGCCGCCGCGCATCGGGGAGCGTCTGGGCATGACTTCCCCATAGTTGGTCCAAGGTCCAAAGTCCAAAGGGGTGGAGCAATCCTTAATCCGGCGCTAAAATCTGGTGGAAGCTCCGATCGTCGTTGTGGCGCGCGGGTTCCATCCCGCGCCGCTCCCTACCCAGGCGGGGCCTGGAAGCCCCGCCCTACAAGGCCGCCCGCGCTTAGCGCCGGATTACGGAGCAATGCTCCACCCCTCAAGAATGGCGCCGTTCGCTCGACCTTCTGAGGGCGGGAGCGGTGCTCCCGCCCCTTGCTCGCGCCCGCTGGCACATCGTTGAATTCACCCGAGAGGCTCAGCGCGGGCTGAAGCCCGCAACCCAAAGCTCGACAGGGGTATTCCGTCATGCCCGCAATCCTTAGAGCCTGCCCCCGCGAAGGCGTGGGGCGGGCATCCAGGGGCGGTGGGGCTCCGGATGGATTCCCGCCTTCGCGGGAATGACGGAGGGAAA
>JACQVA010000223.1 GCA_016210005.1 Deltaproteobacteria bacterium
AGGGCACCGATGAGTTTCTGGGCCGCGCCGCGTGCTCCATCGCGTCGCCTCGTCGAGTCGGCACCAGCGATCCTCGACGACTGAGCCTCAATAGGTGTTTGGTGCAGGCCACAGCTTCTGCACCCGCTGTGAAACGAAGTCAGCTCACCCTCCTCAGCTTGCACGCCCCGTCTGCTTCCCGCGAAAGCCCCCGCCCCCGTGACGCTACCGCCCTACCGCCGCGTCTTCTTGACAACGGAGGCCTTATAGGTGTTCGGCCTGTTCGTCGGGAGTGTGATGTCATGATCGACCCTGCGTGAGCCTCCTCACGATCTTCTCCGGGTCCTGCCGGCAATCAAGGACGGCCCACACCTGGGCGACGTTGCCCCCGACTCGGTAGTAGACCGCGTATGGGAAGCGTTTGGACAGAAGCCGATGATAGCCAAAGTGCACGGGGTGGATTCCGGCGTACAGCTGTAGCGAATCAACGTCGGAGAAAAGCGAGTCCAGAAAGTATTGGCCCAAGCCGGGTTCTTGCGCCTCGTAGAAATGGGCGCCATCAACGAGGTCCTGCTCGGCTTCGTCGAGGACCTCGACCCGCATTATGCTTTCTCGCGAATCCTGGCCTTGGCCGTGTCCCAATCCGAGAACCGTGACGTGCCTTCGCGGACGCGATGCTCGCGGGCCGCCAACACGTCCGCATGCCAGCCGGGAGAAGGGAGTTCCTCAGGCACACGCTGAAGGTCAGCCCAGATTTCGTCGATTGCCTGCAATTTCTCCACCGTGGTCATCTCGTCCAGCGGTATCGTCAGTTTCATGTCTCCGCCTCCGCTGAGGAACATCCTGCCGTGTCGCGCGGATCACCGCAACCTCCGCTCTGCCGATGCCGAACGCTTTGGCGATGAGCCGTCGGCGCAGGGGCCCTCGCGAGAAGGCATGACGTTCAAGCCGGTCGGCTCGAGCGCCGGGTTAGGGTTTCGTGAGCCGCTGGTCTGCGGTTCATCGAGGCCGTCGAGGACGCAATCGGGCGGATTCTCGAAGCGCCGACACGCTGGCGAGTGATTGAGGAAGATGTCGGGGCCGACTCCCGCTCAGCGTACCAGCGCGCTGCCTCGTCGTACTCTTCAAGCGCTTCCGGATGGAACTCATATCTCATCGCCGCACGGCGTCACGCACCGTGCGAAGCGCCTCGTCGCCGGGAATCGTCTGCACGCGCCCCGCGCGCACTTCGTCCCGCCTGCGTATGGCCTCGGCGGCCCACAGCCGATCGATGCGCCCAAGGTCATTGGCGTCTAGGCTCTCCACGAGAAGATCTGCCAGTCGTGCCCGCGATTCGGTCGGCAGGCTCATTGCCTGTTCCGCCAGCTGTTCCACAGTTGTCGTCATGACCGCACGATACGGCAACTTCTGCGAGTGCTCAAGCACCGGCGATCGGTCGCAACCCTAACGCCGGCGCTCAGCCGCGCGGGCCGCTTCCCGCACTCACCAGTTGGCAGATCGACGCCGCGGCCCGCGTCGGCTGCAGCGCCTCAGGCATACAGCAACCGGCCCTTTGGCTCCGGGATGGTGCGTCCCAGCTCCCGCGCCGTTTCGATCCACTCGCCAATGACCACCTCGACGTTTGCGACAGCCTGCTTGTAAGTCGGGCCGTCGGCGGCGCAGCCCGGCAGCTCGGGAACCTCGGCAACGTATGCGTTGTCTTCGTCGCTCCAGTAAATGATGACTTCGTATTTCCACTTACTTCGCATCATCGCCTCCAGCCAGACGATACTTCACCAACATGCCCCGGACCTGTTTGACCTGATACGGCTTTGCCTGGCGTCCTATGGGCTGCAGGTTCAGGATCTCCGCGACGCCATCCTTCGTGAAGATGTAGTGATCCCCTCGAATCCGCTCCGCGAAGCCCAAGCGCCGAAGCAGGTGCCGCAAGTCATCAAACCGGATATTCGCGTCGGATCCACCTCGCAAGATCCGCAGGGCGAGGTCGTCATACTTGGCCACGGCACCTTCTTACACCAGCGCTCGCCTGTTGCCTAACGTCGTGGCGATGAGCCGCATTGCACGGGCAATGGGTGGTGCCTCAGGGCTTCTTGTCGCCGCACTTCCTCGATCCTCTCGGTCCGCACGAGTTCGTGACGGGGCTGTGGGACGTCCTCGGTCTCGGAAAAACCCAGAAGAGCATACCCCCAATACGCAAGGTCTTTCTCACGTCCGTCGGACTTGACCAATTGCCGATACACCAAGAGCGGCGTCGTGAGGATTGCAAGCGGCGGCAATAGTGGCGACCAACTCTTCGGACACGCGCACCTTGTCGGTGTATTCCCGCTGAAGCTGCACCTCAAGCTTTCGGCTTGGTTCCTGCGTCAGGTTTATCGCGACAAAGATCAATCTCCCGCGCGTCGCCGATTCTGGGAGCGGGTGCTCGCGGCGAGTAACCGGTCCTTTTTCGTAAGGGAACGGTGTGGGGATGCATCCCGTCAACAAAGTGAGGCAGAGCAAAGCGGTGCCTCTAGCGAACTTGGCGATCATCAGCTTCATGCCGTCTGCCGACCCTCCCTGACGCGGTCATCGCGCTGGCGGCGGTATATCGCGACAGGAATACCCATGACCATGGCGAGGACATATCCAAAGAGGCCGACCACTATCATGCCGGCGGCGAACATCTCGTTAATGGCGTTGATGAACACAACGAGGACGATGTAGACGAAGACAGACCCGAGCGCAGAGAACTTGCAGGCGCGCCAAAAGTTGCGGACCAAGCTATGGGCGATCCCCGCAACCACCCACGCGATTAGCAGCATGAGCGATGGTTTTTCGTCGTGGGATCGCTGGCTCCATGCAAGCCAGATGACTGGCAGGGTACCGGCGGTGAAGACGAGATAACCGACGATCGCGCCAACGGGCAGTCGACGGCGGAGCCCGACGCCGAGTGACTGTCTCGTATCATGGTGAGCGGCGGTCATTGACACAAATCCGTCGCCTAACGGCCTGGCGATGAGCCGCGCGTTCTCTTCGCGCCGGTCTCGATCGCCTTATAGGTGTTCGGCCCTGGTCAAGCCACGATTCTCAACGCTTCGCCCCGGTTGTGCAGGAGAACCAGCTGATCACTCCGCAATGCGAGTTCCGCATACGTCCGTCCGTCATCATCACTGAACTCCACTTCGTAGACGTCCGGAGCGAGGGTCTCCACAACCGTGCCGACCTCGCCCCGCTTGAGCTTCCGGTCGGGGAGATCCTCGAGTAGTGCCACAGTATCGAGTACTTTGAGGGCTCTCTTTCGCTGGGCCATCATCGCTTCCTTTGCTTGACGTAGCACGTGGTCAGCCGTGGCTCTCTTTTACCACGGATGACGATCCAACCGCTACGGAGGGTCGCCTCTCCAGCGGCTGTCATCATCGTGAAATCCATCGTGTACCGTTGGCCGTATGCATCGAGTTCACCCAGCTGCGCGGCGCCGACCCGTGCGACTTCTAGCAACTTGGCCCGCAGCTTCGGAGCATCAGCAGCCGTCAATCCGAGGGCCGCGGCGAAGACCCGCGCCTTGTGCCGTCCCCGCGGGCTGTCCGGATTCAAGCAATAGTCGGACAGCTTTCGGACATCGACGATTGCTCGTGCTCCATTCGGTAACCGCACGCGAAGAGCCTACGCACTCGACATCCGTCGAGCAACCGTGTCGCAACCAGCCGAACGCCTTGCGCGTGGGCCGCCGGCGCACCGGCGACTGCGAGTTACAATATAGCCCATGCCGGTCGGCTCGACGCGCTGGGTAGCGCTACGACGCGCGGCCTCATAGTCCAAGCCACGCACGCACCGCGCCCTCAATCGCTGCGAGATCTTCCGGTCTAAGCGTACCGGCGCACCGGATCAGCTTGGCGTCTGGGATGGTTACCAGGTTTTGCGCATCGAAGACGCCACCCTTGAGAAACAAGGCCCGTACCGCAACCTCGAACCGACCGCCACGAGGGCTCGTGGTGTGCGCCACAGCCGTCACTAACGAGCGCTCCTGATCGCTCGCCGGGACACTGAGAACCAAACATAGCCGCACCTTTGCCGCCAGGCCCAGGTCAACAATCCAGACCTCGCCTCGCTTTGCCTTACTCATCCGAGGCTTCGCGGGCGTCGAGTTCGCGGAATAACTCGTCCGCCTGCGCGACTAGGTCGTTGTCGGTGAGCGGCGGGAGGTCAAAGCGCAGGGTGCGCCGCAAGATGGCGCTTGCCACCTCTCGCTTCTCCCGCTCAGGAAGGTCGTCGAACGATTCCAAGATAGTCTTGGCCGTTGCAGTCATCGCGTTCGCTCCTCGTTTCGATGTCGTGATGATTCCACACCCGGGGTACCAAGGGCAACGCTCAGCACCGTCCGCTGCAAGCGGTTGATCCTCATCAAGGCCTCCCCCTCGCCACGCCGGCGCGGTACGGTGGCTGTGACCAACAACTTACCTCCCCACCGGGGAGAAGAGGAGGAGCCTTGATGAACTTCTACACACAGCAGCACCGATACTACTGCGGAATCGATCTGCATGCACGCTCCATGTAC
>JACQVA010000224.1 GCA_016210005.1 Deltaproteobacteria bacterium
ACACCGAACAGGATCAGGGTCGGCACCACGTTACCCACAAATTTGTCGCGCACCCTTGCTGTACCGGGTCCGCAGGCCAAGCCGGAAGGTTGGGGCACCTCCGCTCACGAGCACTTCAGAGCTTGCGGATCGCCACCCGGGTATCGCGGTCGCTCATCCCGGGTTGACGCATCCCGAACATCGGGTCGAGGTAGGGATAGCCGCCGACGAGCCCGAGCGGATTGATCGGCGTGGCGATGACGTTGCGGTGGCCGATGCCGCCCTCGAACTGGTAGTCCTCCCAGGCGTGGTACATCACCACCTGCCCGGGGCGGATTGCGGGCGAGAGCTTCACGCGCACGGGGAAACGGCCAACGTCGTTGGCGACCTCGACGCGGTCCCAGTCGGCGATGCCGCGCGCCGCGGCGTCCTCGGGGGAGACGTACAGGCACGGCTGGCCGCGTTGCAGCCGCAACATCCACGGGTCGGCTCGTTGCAACGCGTGGATGCTCCAGCGCGTGTGGCCGCCGGTCATTTGCAGCGGGTAATCGCCTCCGGCCTTGGGCGGCTCTTTGAACGCCGGCAGCGCTTCGCCGAGTTCGAGGTACCAGTCGTGATCGATGTAGAACTGCACGCGCCCGCTCAGCGTCGGCCAAGGCTGCCGGTCGCGGGTATGCCAGAGGTAGGGCGTGATGCTCTCGCCCGGCTGCCAATCGGTGGCCGAGGTGGCGTTCATCAGGCCGCGGCCGAGGGCAGTGACGCGCGCCCAGCCGCGCCCGCTCGCTTCCTCGAAGCTGGTCACGTCGAGGTTGGTGGCGCGCTCGATCGTCAGGCGGGCAAACTGCTCCGCGTCTTTGGCGCCGAACTCGCCGTCGTGGGTGACGAGGTCGTGCACCGTGTCGAGCCGGCGGCTCTCGCCGCGGCGCCCGGTGAAGGCGGAGAGGCCGCGTGCTTTGGCGCGCTCCTGGATCTTTGCGGCTAGCAGGCAGGTGATCTCCCATTCGTCCTTCGACTCGCCGATGGGCGCGACCGCTGCCCGCGCCGCGTGCACCAGCAGAAACTGGTTGATGAAGGCCGAGGCGTTGGCCTTCTCGTACGAGGCGGCGACGGGCAGGACGTAGTCGGCAAAGCGGGCGGTCGAGCTCATGCGGATGTCGTTGACGACGACAAGGTCGAGCTTCGGCCACAACACTTCCCGCAGCCGGTGCGCGCCGCGTACCCGGCGGAGCGGATTGCCGGCCATGACCAGGAGCGCCCGCGGGCGCTTGTCGAGGGGTGGTTCGAGGGCCTGCCACTTCCGCTCCAGGGCCTCGCGGACGTACTCGCGCACAGTGCGCGGCAGCGCCGGGTCCCAGGGGCCGGCGGCGACGTCGATGATGCCGCCGTGGAGCTGCCAGAACAGCGTCGCGCTGGCGCTGCCCTTCGACGAGACGAACTCCTCCGATAGCGCGCGGATCACTTCTCGTGACATCGGCCGGCGCAACAGATGATCGCGCAGCAACGCGAAGGCGTGCCGGCGCGAGAGTTCCTTGCTCGGGGTGAGCAGCCCGCGCGCCTCGCCGAACAGCGCGCTCTGCCCGTCGGGGGCGAGGTTGGCCACGGGGCAGTAACCCGCGCCCTTGCGCCCGAGGTGGCCGGCGAGCACGAAGACGAGGATCTGCGCGCGCATGATCGCATCGCCGTGGTGGATCTTGCCCAGGCAGAGGGTCTCGACGTTGCTGGCGGCCTTGGCCTTGGCCAGCATCCGTGCCAGCCGGCGGATCAGATCTGGCGGCGTACCGCAGACGGCACTGGCCGCCTCCGGCGTCCACGGCGCCACTTGCGCTTTGAGCAGTTCGAATACCGGCTGCACTTGCACGTGGCCCGCCAGCGTCTCGACCTCGAACGTGCCTTCGAGCGCGGGCGCGCTGCCGTCGAGCGCCAGGGTGTGGGCTGGCACGACCGCCAGCGCATTGCGCTTGCTGTCCCAGCGGTAGAGCGTCTCGCTGGAGCCCCCCTGCTTCAGGTCGGACTCGCGCAGGAACTTCTTGGTATCGAGGCGCACCAGTAGTGGCAGGTCGGTCTGCTCGCGCAGCAGCGCCTCGTTGTACAGCCGCTCGTCGAGCATGAGCTTGGCCATCGCCAGCGCAAGCGCGGCATCGGTGCCGGGGCGCACCGGTATCCAGAGGTCGGTGTGCATCGCCGAGGCGTTGTAGTCGGGTGAAATCGTGACGATGGTGGCGCCGTGGTAGCGGGCTTCGGTGAGGTAATGGAAGTTCGGGATCTGGGTGTAGGCCGGGTTGCCGCTCCAGATGAGGATCAGGTCGGAGTAGAAGAATTCCTCGTGCGAGCGCGCGCCGACGACGCCGCCGTAGGTGACCGCGGCGCCCGGCTGGTGGTCGGCGATCTCCGGATTGGGGTCGAGGGTAACGCAGTCGATGGCCTCGGCGAGCCGCTGGGCGGCGGCGTAAGCCGTCGAGCCGATGCCGTTGGTGCCGGGATCCATCACCACCGTGTCGGGGCCGCCCTCGACGATTGCGTCGATGAGCTTGTCCGCGATTTCGCCGAGCGCCTGGTCCCACGAAACCTCTTCCCATGCGCCCGAGCCGCGCGGCCCCTTGCGCTTGAGCGGCTTGGTGACGCGATACGCGCCGTAACTGAGCGCGCCATACGTGCAGCCTTTCTGACAGCCGCGAGGGTTGGGGTCGGGGACACCGGCATGGAGCGCCGGATAGGTAGCGGCTTGCTCCTCGCGCACGATGCGGCCGTCCTGCACGTACACTTGGAACAGGCAGTGGGTCTGGTAAGCGCAGTTATTGAAGTGGGTGGACTTCGCAGTGCGGTCCCACCGCCACTGCGTGCGGTAGCGATCCTCCCAGCCGGCAGGACGCGCCGGCGCCGATGCCTCGCGCTGAAGTGGCGGCGCGGAAGGCGGCTCAGGTTCGGAGCGCTCGCAACCGCTCCCGGCGGGCAGGGTGGCGGCCGCCGCCGCGCTGCCCACAGCCTTGACGAAGTCGCGACGAGAGATTCCTGCCATGCTGCCCCCCTTTCCCGCGAAGCGGAACGCGCCCTATGAATCGTCCCTCACCAGTCCGTTCATGCGCTCCATGGTGGCGATGAACTCCTCGACCATCTCGCTCACCACTTTGCGGGTCGATTTGGTCTCATTGAGTTGGCCGACGACCTGGCCGACGAAGTAGGTCAGCAGCTGGCGGCCCCCGGAGTCGGGCTTGTGAGCGACGCGGTGAATGCGGCGCTGGGCCTCGACCACGAGCATGGTTTGCAGCGGCATCGGCAGCGGCGCGGGCGCGTCGGGGGCCTCCCAGGCATCGGTCCAAGCGCTGCGCAACATGCGCGCCGGCTTACCGGTCAGCGAGCGCGACCGGCGTGTGTCAGCGGAGGTCGCGGCCAAGAAGCGCTCCTTGATTTCCGGGGTGGTCTCGGCCTCGGCCGTGGTCAGCCACACCGAGCCGCACCAGACGCCTTCAGCGCCGAGGGCGAGCGCGGCGGCCACTTGGCGTCCCGAGGCGATGCCACCGGCGGCCAGCACGGGCGTGGGCGCAACGGCATCGACGACCTGTGGGATGAGGACCATGGTAGCGATCTCGCCGGTGTGTCCGCCCCCTTCGGTGCCCTGTGCGATCACGATGTCCACGCCCGCCCGCTTGTGGGCGACGCCATGATCGATGCGGCCGGCGAGGGCAGCCACGGTGGTACCGTGGGCGTGTGCCCGCTCAACCAACCAAGGCGGCGGGGTCCCCAGAGCCGAGGCGATCACGGCGATGTTGTGGGAGAAGGCGACGTCGATGAGCGGGGCCATGCTCTTGGCGTCCACGCGCAGGCCGGTCATCCCTCGCTCCTCCCTGCGGCTCTCGGGCGAAGGCGGCGGCAGCGGCGGCACCTCGTAGCGCGCGAGCAAATCGTCAACCCACTCTCGGTGCTCGGCGGGGACCATCGCGTTCAGGCTGGCGAAATCGAACCCGCCTTCGCCAGCGCCGACGTACTTGCTGGGGATGAGCAGGTCGACGCCGAAGGGCCGGCCTTTGGTTTGCGCGCGGATCCACTTGAGGTCGACATCGAGCTGCTCGGGCGTGTGGGCCACTGCCCCGAGCACGCCGCAGCCGCCGGCGTTGGTCACCGCGGCCGCGACGTCGCGGCAGTGGGTGAAAGCGAAGATGGGGAAGTCGATCCCCAACATCTTGGTCACTGTGGTACGCATGAGTCCGGTTTCCTCTCTGGCGCTTCGGGCCGCTACACCTTTTCGACCACCCGCGCTCAATCGTCAATGGCGATTTCGTACCCAGGGGCTGGCATTGGGGTGGCGCCGAGCGCCGACGCCACCCGCGTTCCTAAGCTGCACTGCTCGTGGCGGGCGCTGCGGACCGTGCGCCGCCAGAGTGCGAACAACGAGTCGAATTGGAGGTGGCGGCGGCTACTGTAGTATCAGCTCGCCCGTAGAAAAGCGCTTGAAGCGGCGCTGGTACAGGTAGGTGTCTTTGCCGACCTGCACCACCACGGTCATGGTGACGTGGCCAGTGCCGTCGAACATCGTCAGGTCACCGCCGCGGGCGACGAAGTTCAAACGGGCCACGCCATCCCACCCAGTGTAGATCGACATGCTGACCTGGAATCCGTTCACGCTACCGCTGAACGACTTGCGCCGCCCGACGACCGGGTAATGCTCCACCCGACCGAGGTCGAACACCGCCGCGTTCGCGCCGTCGGTGATGCGGATGGTTACCGGCCCGGTGGCAGCGGGAGGCTGCGTGAAGGTGCCGTACAAGAGCACGCGGCTGAGCAAGCCGCTCTCGGGCTTCAGGCGACCCACGGGGCGAGTGAGCCCTTGGATATTGAAGCTGACCTCATTCCCGGTCAGCGCTTCCACGGTGTCGTTTGCCAAGTAGATGGTAATGCCGTTCAACAGCACCGAGAGGCTGACGGGATCGCTCGCGAGCGCCCCCAGTTCGGGGAACAAGGTCATACGGTAGGCGCCGTCGAGCGCCTTTGGGATCGAGACCGCGGCCTCCAACTGGCCGTCAGCATCGAAGTCGCCCTCTTCGTAGAGGGCACCGGGGATGAGGTTGAGGTTGCGCCGGATGATGCGATCGAGCGGATCGCGCACCTCGGTGTTGACCGGCCCCTCCGACTGGACCAGCAGCCTGAGTGCTGGGTTATCCGCGATGAAGATCTCACGGCTGCGGTCGGCGTTACTGCCGGTGATGTCACAGTTCGACAGGAACACGATGTGGGTCCCGTCCCCGCTGACCTTCGGCATTGTATTCGAGCAAGTCGCCGTGCTCGTCAGCTGCGTGAAGGCCTTACGCGTTGAATCGTAGAGCACGATCTCCTGATTGCGATCGGGGTTGCCCCCGGTGGCATTGAAGGAGGTCACGAAGACCACCCAGCGCCCGTCGTCGCTCACCGACGGCGAGCTGCCGCCGAAGGCGCCGGCCGCGGTCTCGGTCACCAGCGTCGGCCGCCGGTTAACAATGAGGAACACGGCGTCCGAGCCCTCGGGGTTGAGATTGGCGATGTTGCTTGACGAAACGAAGGCAATGAACCGGCCGTCGACATTGATGGCGCCATCGTAACTGGAGCCGTTACCCTGGGCATCGTAGGTCAGCTGACCGAACCTATAGGTCGCGCTGTCGTAGATTATCAACTCCGAGCTGTAGTCGAGGTTGGCGACAAGGTTACTGGTCGTCTCGAAGACGACAAAGCGGCCATCGCCGCTGACCTTGGGGTTCAGACTCTCACCGTCGCCGTTGGGATCGACGCTGGCGGCGAAGTTCACGCCGCTGCGGTTGAAATACACCTCGTTGCTGAAGTCGGGGTTACGGCGGCTGAGGTTGCTGTTGGTCTCGTAAGCGATGCGGGTCCCGTCCCGGTTGATCGAAGGGCGGCCGCTGGAGCCCTCGCCGAGGTAATCCCGCGTCATCTGGTAGAAACGCCGATTGCTGCGATCGTACTTGAAGATCTCGTCGCTGCCGTCGGCATTGGCACGGGTGTAATCGGCGCTCGAGCTGAAAGCCACCCAGCGCCCATCGGCGCTGATGCTCGGATCGCTACCGCCGTCAGTTGTGATCAGGCTCCAGGTGCCGGTGATGGCTTCGTAGACGAACACATTGGTGCGCGGCACAGGATTCAAACCGGCGATGTTGGCGTTCGAGCTGAAGGCGACGTATCGCCCGTCGCCGCTGACAGACGGCACACTGGTCAGCTTGCCAGCGGGCAGGTCCGTGACTTGCAGGATGTCGGCATGACCCACTGATGTCCCGACCCCCGCTGCCACCAACACGGCGAGCGCGCGCAAGCCCCAGCGCATATGCGCTATTGGAACACCGCCAAGACGCACGTGTCAAGTCACAAACAGCGGCGCGGCGGCCATGGGTGTGCGACAAATCTGTGGGTAACGTGCAGCCGACCGGGCAAATCCTCACCAGTCCGACAGTACTGTGTACTGTCAGGCCGAGGCCCATGGCCGAAAGGGACGCAATTTGTCATCTTCCAGGCGCGGCGCCACTTCTTCAGCTGCTTCTCCCGCACGATTGCGGTCTCGGCGCAGCCGTGCGCTTCGTAGTGGACCAGCTTGTCAACGCCGTACTTGGCCGAAAGACCCTCCACTACCTTGCTCTTATGCTGCCGCACCCGCGTTGCCAGCTGTGAGGTCACCCCAATGTACA
>JACQVA010000225.1 GCA_016210005.1 Deltaproteobacteria bacterium
CGATCAGCTCGATCTTCCAGCTTGGCCGAAAAACCCTCCACGACCTTGCTCTTATGCTGCCACACCCGCGTTGCCAGCTGTGAGTTCACCCCAATGTACAGCGTGCCGTTTCCGTTTGCTGGCCAGGATGTAAACGCAGAACTGCTTGTCCATAGCGCCAAACGCCAAACTGGATTCCCGCTTTCGCGGGAATGACGGCCATAACACCGAACCACGTTACCCACAAATTTGTCGCGCACCCCCCAGAGTTCCACGTGGACCTCCGTTAGCGGCCTGGCCTTAAGGGAGTTGTCCACACGGAGCGCCTAACGCCTCGGCCAAGACCAGGGCGAAACCGAGCGCTCCTCGCCACGAACGACTCGCCCCTGCGCGGTCACCTTTGACTGTGCGAACACCATGCACCGTCTCCCTCTCGCGGGGTTGTCAGTACTACGGTAACGCGCGGGCTACATCCCCACGCCGGGGGCTGCCTCGGTGTCTGCTCGTCGGCCTCAGCGACGGCGTGCTTTGCTCTCCAAGAAATCGACCAGCTCGCGTTCGATGTTGCTGCCGCTAACGGCATTGATCTGGCGCACGGCCGAGGGGCTGGTGACGTTGATTTCGGTGAGGTAGCCGCCGATCACGTCGATGCCCGCCATCCACAGGCCGCGGCTGATCAAAGTCGGCGCGATGGCGTCGATGATTTCTTGATCACGGCGCGTGATGCTGGTGGGTGCGACGATGGCTCCTTGGTGGATGTTGGCGAGCTGCAGCGGCCCGCGCGGTATCCGGTTCACCGCCCCCAGCGGGCGGCCGGCGAGCACGAAGATGCGCTTATCGCCCTCGATGACCGCGTCGATGTACTGCTGCACCAGCACAAACTGGCCGCCGAGATCGGGCGGCACGGCTTCGGGGTCGGGCAGAATCACGATGCCACGGCCGCTGCAGTCGGCCAGCGGTTTGAGGATCGAACGGCCGTGGCGGGCAACGAATTCCCGCATCCGCGCCCGCTCGTTGGTGAATATCGAGGGCGGCGTGAAGGGGGCAAAGGCCAGCGGCAACAGCTTCTCGTTCACCAGGCGTAAAGAACTCGGCTCGTTGATCACCGGCACGCTGGCGGTGGCCCGCTCCAAGACGAACGTGGCGGCCAAATAGGCGGCATCGACCGGCGGGTCCTTGCGCATCAGCACGAGGTCGAAGTCCTCGAGCGGGCTGTCACCGAGGTCAGCGAGCCGGTAGAAGGGCCGCTCGGCCAGGTTCAGCGTAATGGCACGGGCGCGGGCGCAGGCGCGGGCGCCGTCGAGATACAGGTCGCCGATCGTGGTAATGGCGTTTTGGTGACCGCGGCGAGCGGCCTCCTCCATCATCAGTAGCGAGGTCTCGGTCTCTAAATTGAGGGTATCGAGCGGGTCGATGACATAGAGCAAGCGCATGCGGTCTCCCTGGCTAGGCGTCGGGGCTGGATTGTACGGCATACACAGAGGCGGCGGAAGGACGTGGCGTGTCTAGTTGGCGGCGCACGTCTGGGTGACTTTGCGGCATCCGGCTCTTGCTCGCACCAGCACGGTTCGCAGATAATTCGCGCCTACGCCGGGCAGACAGACATGGCGCCGCATACGGTACTCGTGGTTGATGATGAGCCCGCCAGTCTGCGTGCGGTTCAGCGCGCGCTCAGCGCCGAGCATCGCGTGCTGCTGGCCAACAGCGGGCCGGAAGGCCTGCGTCTGCTGGCCGCCGAGCCCGTATCAATCATCATCGCCGACCACCGCATGCCGGAGATGACCGGCACCGAGTTCTTGGCGCGCTGCAGTGCTTTGTGTCCGGAGACGATTCGAATCCTGCTCACCGGTTACACCGACGTCGAGACGGTGATCGCTGCCATCAACGACGGCCAGGTCTACTACTATCTCACCAAGCCGTGGGCGCCGCACGAATTACAGCTGGTGGTGCGGCGCGGATTCGAGCGCTACCAAGCCGAGCAGGAGCGGCGCCGGCTGCTGCACGAACTCGAACAGGCGTGCGCCAAAGCGCGCCGTGAAGCCGAACAGAAGGGCCGCTTGTTGACCTTGGCGGCACACGAGCTGGGCACGCCGCTGCACGTGCTGCTCAACGCCCTCGATCTACTGGCGGCCGCCGATCTCCCGGAAGCGGCCGCAAACTGGCTGGAAACGGCCCAGCGCAACAGCGCCTGGCTGGCGCGCGGCCTGGCGCAAATGACGGCGGCCGCACGCGCCGGCAGCAACGGCTTGCGCTTGCATCGCACCGCGGTGCGGCTGCCGGCACTGTGGTCGGCGCTGCACGACGAGCTGCGGTCGCGGCTGGCGACTCGCGCCGTGGCGCTGGTGGCGGAGTTCCCCGGCGACTTGCCGGTGGTCGACGCCGACGAGCGCTGGCTGCGCCACGCTCTCGCCAGCCTGGTGTCGAACGCGGTGCGCTTCACTCCTGACGGCGGTCAGGTGTCGCTCCGGGCCGAGGTGGAAGCGGGCGCCGTTGCCCTGGCGGTGCGCGACAGCGGCATCGGCATAGCTCCGCAACACCTCGAAGAGATCTTCGAGCCCTTCTCGGCCGCCGGCGGCGACCCGTTCCTGCACATGTCCGGCTCGCTCGCCTTTGGTGCTCGCGGGCTCGGGCTGGGGCTGGCGATCACACGGGCCATCGTCGCGCAGCACGGCGGCAGCCTGCGTGTGGATAGCCGCCCGCAAGCGGGCAGTTGCTTCACCATGGTGCTGCCGCTGCACGCCACAGGTGTGTCGGGCGCAAAAATTGAGTAATATACCGCGCGTGACCAGCGCGGCGCGCAAAGAGATAGTGGCTCCCGACCTTCGCGGCGACACCCGCTGCGCGCATTGCGGCCGGGTCGTGAGGGAGACCGTGCATACGCGCACCGGCTACCGCGTCGATTACTACGAACTGCACACCGGGAGCGTGGAAGAAGCGACCTATCGCCGTGGTGAAGATGGCCCCGTGCAGGTCTACCAGCGCCTGCTGGTGCCGGAGCTGGTCATCACCTGTGCCGATTGTTATCGCCAGCCCGCAGTGCAGGACGAACGCGAGCAGCGTTTCCGCCCCGAGGCCTACGAGCCGGCCGAGGAGGCTTCGGCGTGATCGACGAGGGCGTCCGCGGCTTCCCGTGCTTCTATACCTTCAAGGTGTTCGGCCGGCGCGACGACGCCTTTTGCGAGCGCGTGCGCGCCGTTGTCGCTGCCAGAGCCGGTGCCGTTGCCCTCGATAGCGTTAGAGTGCGCACCAGCGAGCACGGCAAGTACCTCTGCATTTCAATCCTCACCCACCTCCACAGCCGAGATCAGATGGAGTTGATTTACGGCGACTTGCGCGCCGAACAGGATGTGTTGCTTTGCCTCTGAGCGGGGGCGGCGATGAAACAGGTCAAGCAGTCACACCTGGCCGGCAACTGGTACGAAGGCAGCGCCAGCCGGCTCGAGCGTCAGATCAACGCATTACTGGAGGCGGCGGACCAGGGCGGGCCGCGAATGCGCGAGCAACCGCCGGTGGGGGTGGTGGTGCCGCACGCCGGCTATGTGTACTCGGGAGCAACCGCGGCGGTGGCCTACAGCTGCTTGCGTGCATGGCCTTATCGGCGGGCCGTGATCTTGGCGCCCAGTCACTTCGTCTATCTACACGGGGCGGCGACGCTGGCAGTGGATGCATTCGCCACGCCGCTGGGTGAGGTCGCCGTCGACCGCCCGGCGCAGGACGAGAACTGCACACACCCGCTGGTGCAGGTTGATGATCGCGCCTACCGCCGGGAGCACGCGCTTGAAATCCAGCTACCGCTGCTGCAACGCGTGCTGCCACAGGCGGCGATCGTACCGCTGCTGTTGGGGACATTGGCGGCGGCTGATTTGGAGGAGTTCGCCGGCGTGCTGCAACGACTGGCGGGGCCGCACACTATCTTCATTGTGAGTTCGGACTTCACCCACTACGGAGCCCAGTTCGATTACTTGCCGTTCCCGGCTAACAACGCTGAGCAAGTGCGCGAGCGCTTGCGCGCCCTCGACCTCGGCGCCATCGAGCACGTCCTGGCCGGTGATCTCGCCGGCTTTCGCCAATACGTCGCCGACACCGGCATCACCATCTGCGGCCGGGTCCCGATCAGCACCTTCCTGGCCTGGCATGGCCGCGGCCCACGCGGACAGCTGTTGGCATACACCAGCTCGCTCGAACTGACCGGCGACTTCGAGCACAGCGTGAGTTACGCCGCCCTCGCCTTCGCCTGACACTGCGACGCCGCCCCGGCCGTTCGCAGGAGCCCCCGCCACCAGCGCGCCCACCAGGTAGTGACGAAACGCGTAACCCCATCGTCTCGATAGGCTTGCCCTACCAGCCACCGGCTAGCCAGGAACCCGCTCGGCGGCGGCCCGTGCAATTTGGGCAGGATGCGGCAGCAGATAGACCGCCACCGCCGCCGCCAGGAAGACGGCGACGTGGAGCATGAACGCCAGCTGATAATTCCCGCTCACGTCGTAAATCCGTCCCGTCAGCACCGGGCCGGCAGCGCCGCCCAGCGTGGCGGCAATCATGATCAGACCGAGAATTTTGCCGAAAGCGAGCAACCCGAAACACTCGCCGACCAGCAACGGAAACAGCACGGCGATACCACCGAGCCCCATCCCGTAAGTCACCACGAACAGCGGCAGCGCCGCCGTTGACTCGATGCGCAAGAGTATCGCTGTACCCAGGCCGGAGAGCAGCAAGGCGGCCGTCAGAATTCCGCGCTTGCCCGCGCTGTCGGCGACGTAGCCGACGATGACGCGGCCGGCGACGCTAGCGCCGATCGTGATCCCCAGCGCCGCCGCGGCCGTTCCGCCCTCGAATCCCGCATCACGCAAGTGCGCAACGAAATGGCCGATGATCGACAACGACGCAAAGGTCCACAGGAAGTGCGCCAAGGCCAGGGTCCAAAATACGCTGGTCCGCAGCGCCTGCCCCAACTCAACTCCAGCACTGCCGCCCGTGGCGCCGTCGCTTGCCGCCGAGGCGTCGGTGTCGCCGTCCGGCAAGACCCCCATATCCGCGGGACGGCTGCGTACGACCGCCAGAACCACCGTCACCACCACCACCAAGATCAGTCCCCCCAATGTGCCGAAGGCCACGCGCCATCCGAGCCGAGCGATGAGGAGCGCTGCCAGCGGCGCCATGACCAGACCGCCGAAGCCGATCCCGGTCAACGCGATGCCCATCGCCAGACCGCGCTTCTTGGTGAACCAGTTCGCAATCAGCGCCTGATTCGGAATCCAGGCCACGCAGGTGATCCCAACCGCCGCCAGTGCGTTGAGCACATAGAGCTGCCAGATGGAGCCGATGAGGCCGAACAGGGCGAAAGCCCCGCCCATGAGCAGAGCACCACCGGTCATCACCGTGCGCGAACCGTACTTGTCGATCCACATACCGACCAGCGGCGAGGTCAGCCCGCTCACGACCGCGGCGACCGCGCTGCCGGCCGCAATCGCCGCCCGGCTCCAACCGAAATGCTCCTGTAACGGCACCAGAAACACCGGCGGCGCATACAAACCGACCCCGACCGTGACGAACAGGACGAGAAACGAGCACGCGACAATCCACCAACCGTAGAAGGTACCGTCCCGCGCGATGGCCGTCTGCTGAGAAGTGTTCATGACCCATGGTGCCTACTACGTGGCGGAGGCGGTGGGAAGCAGAAAGTGACCATTTCGGCCTCCACGAGCGCGCTTACCCACAAAACGGCCTGGTGAGCACGAGAGGAAGCTCGCCGCGGCCGGGGCAGGCGCGGTTCAGCGTCCGCTCGCGGAATCCCGCGCGCCGGCGGGCTACTGCATAAGCCAGGATCGCACCCCGGCCGCGAGGTGGCCGCGGTGGTCGGGCTCCTACAGCTGCAACACCTTACGGATCTCGCGTAACAGGGCGATGTTGTCCGAGTGGCCGGTGCGGCGCGCGCTGACGAAGCCGCGCAGCGGCCGGCCCAACAAATAGAGATCACCCATGATGTCGAGAATCTTGTGGCGGGCGAACTCGTTGGGAAAACGCAGGGCTGTGTTCACCACCTTTTCCTCATCGATCAAGATGCAGTTGTCCAAGCGCCCGCCGCTCGCCAAGCCCATCGACGCCAGCGCCTTCATGTCCTTGAGAAAGGCGAAGGTGCGCGCCGGCGCGATCTCATCGCGAAAGGCACTGGCGTCCTTGAGCACGAAGGTGTGCTCCTGGCGCCCCACCGGCGGCGGGTATTCGAGGGTGTAGGCGACACCGAAGGTGTGCGCCGGCTCTATCCAGATGGCCTCGCCCTGCCCCGCGGGGTCGCCGGCCGCGATGCGGCGGTCGATCACGATCGGCTCGACCGTGCCGGCTTGCTCTTCGAGGCCGACGCTCTCGATCAGCCGGCAGAACTCGCGCGCCGAGCCGTCCATCGCCGGCACCTCGTTGTGGATCTTGATCAACAGGTTAGTGATGCCGTAGGCGTGCAGCGTCGCCAGCAGGTGCTCGACCGTCTTGACGGTGATGCCGCCGCGGTGAACGGTGGTGGCGTAGCCGGTGGAATCGACGTAGTCCAACAACGCCGGCACGTTTTCGTCCGACGACACGGTGGCGAAGACGATGCCGCTGCCGGGCGGCATCGGCTGCAAGATCAGGCCGGTCTTGCTGCCGGTGTGCAGGCCGTGGCCGCTGGCCACCACCCCGCGGCGCAGCGTGCGCTGGCGGCGCGCGCCGATTCCCAGCGCCGCCCCGTGGCCCGCGGCCTCATTCACCGGCAGTGAGTTGTCTCCCACCGGCGCCGATTGTCCGAGCGCCGCATGATGGTCGAGGGCACGAGTAACCACCCGCAGCAGCCCCTCGAGCGAGAACGGCTTCTCGATGAAGTCGAAGGCGCCCAGCTTGGTCGCTTTGACCGCGGTTTCGATGTTGCCGTGCCCGGAGATCATCACCACCTCGGGCGACTCGGGCTCGGCCCGTAACCGCTCGAGCAGCTCGATGCCGTCCATTTCCGGCATCCAGATATCGAGCAGCACCAGCTCCGGGCGCTCGTGCTGCAACACTGCCAGTGCCTGCCGGCCATCCTCCGCTTCCAGCACCCGCAACCCTTCGTCAGCCAACACGCCCCGGACCGCGGCGCGAATCTCGGCCTCGTCATCCACCACCAACACCGTCGCCATGCTTCCTCCTTAGCTACCCACGTGCGTTGTGAGCCTGCAGCAATCGACCGCCAAGCTACGCCCAGGCCAGTCTAGTGGATAGAGGCCGGCCCCGGCCCAGCTTCGGCGCCGGTCCGTGCATCCGGCCTTCATATCCGCGCCCCGCCCACGCGCGCCAGCGGCAGGCGGCGGCGCAGCGGGAATTCGATGATGAACTTGCTGCCGTGCGGCGCGTTGTCGCGCACGCGGATGTAAGCCTGATGGTCGGCGACGATGGCGGAGACGATCGCCAGGCCGAGCCCGGTGCCGTCCTTCTTGGTGGAGAAATACGGCTCGAAGATGCGATGCTTCACCGCCGCGCTGATGCCGGTGCCGCTGTCGGCCAGCTCGAGGCGCACCAAGCCGGCGCGGGCCTCGAAGCCGGTGGCGATGGCGATTCGCCCGCGCTCACCCGGCACCGCCGCGCAGGCGGCCACGGCGTTGTCGAGCAGGTTGACCACGGCGCGCTTGATGGCTTCGCGATCGAGTTCGAGCGCGGGCAGCTCCGCCGCCGGCGCCCAGTCGAAGTCGATCTCGCGATGGCCCTCGCGGAACAACACCAGCGCCTCCTCGACCACCTCGTTGAGGTTCTGCGCGCTCAGCTCCGCCGCCGGCATGCGCGCGAAGGTGGAGAACTCGTTGACCATCTTCTTCAGCTCCTCGACCTGCCGGATGATGGTGCGCGTGCACTCGTCGAAGACGGCGTCGTCCTGCCGATCGAGCTGGCTGCTGTAACGCTTGCGCAAGCGCTGCGCCGAGAGCTGAATCGGCGTCAGCGGGTTCTTGATCTCGTGCGCGATCCGGCGCGCCACTTCGCGCCACGCCTCCATGCGCTCGACCCGCAGCAAGTGGCTGACGTCCTCGAAGAACACCATCCAGCCCAGCGGCGCCCCGGCATCATCGCGCAGGGTGGTCGCGGTTACCAGCGCGGTTACCACCCGCTCGCCGCCGCTGAACTTGAGCTGCCGCTCGGCCTCCGACTCGCCGCCATCGATCACCTGCCCGACCAGTTCGCCGACCTTGCGCAGATCGGAGCGGGCGAACACCTCGCGCCATGAGCCGCCGATCACCTCGGGCGCGCGCAAGCCGACCATGCCCGTGACCGCCCGGTTGACGGTGGTGACGATGCCGCTGTCGGCGATCGCGATCACACCGGCGGTGACGTTGGCGAGAATGTTCTCGATGTAGCGCCGCCGCTCGTCCAACTCCGAGTGAATAGTCTTGAGCTCGGCGGTCATGCGGTTGAAGGAGTCGACCAGGGTGGCGATCTCTTCATCGCCGCCGCTGGCAATGCGGAAGTCCCAGTTGCCGCGGGCGAGCTCGCGCGTGCCTTCGGCCACGCGCTGAATCGGCACGGTGATCCCCTTGGCGAGATAAAAGCCGAACCAAGTAGCGGAGAATATCACCACCAGGGTGATCAGGAACAACGTCAAGATGTAGCCGTTCTTGATCGGCTGCTTCATGGTCTTCAGCTGGCGGTATTCCTGGTACGAGCGCGAGATGTCTTGCGCGGTGCGGCTGACGTGGCGCGGCACCACTTCGCCGACGACGAGCGCGCCGATGATCTTGCCGTCGGCGCCGGTGAGCGGCATGCCGCCGCGGACCAAGTCGCCTTTGCTGACCCGTTGCGTGCCGGTGCTGGCCTGGCCGCCGAGCAGCTCATCGAGCATGTCGCTCGGCGCCGCCGGCACCGTGGCGCCGGCCGGTTCGGTCTGGGCCACGCTGACCACGGCTTCACGGCCGGCATCGAACACCTCGATGCTGCTGAGGTTGAGTTCGCGCAGTTTCTCGGCGAGGAACTCGCGCAAGGCCGCCCGCCGCGACGAGCCCCACAGGCCGCGCTGGGCGACTTGCTCGCCGAGAACGCGGGCGAAGTGCACACTGTCGTTGCCGGTGGCCTGGTAATACGACTGCGCCACGTCGAGCGAGCCGGCGAGCGAACTCTCCACCCGCACGCTGAACCAGTTCTCGATCGCGGTGTTGAGGAAGCCTTGCGCCACCAGAAACAACAGCAGCGTCGGAAACAGCGTCAGGCTGACGAACGCCAGCACCAGGCGCGTGCGCAAACGCGAGCCCAGGATGCGCTGGCGCCGCTCGAACAGCAGCTTCACCAGGTTGCGGGTGACCAGGAACACCAGCAGGATGAGCAGGATGAGATTGAGGTTGATCAGCAGGAAGAAGATGATGTTGCCTGAGAGCGACGAGCTGTTGCTGAACTGCGGCAGCCGGGTCTCAAACAGGGCGAGCACCAACACCACCAGTGCGGTGACGACGATGACGGCCGCCTCGCGACGGCGGCGCCGCCGTTCGTCAAGCGCCAGGATCGGCCGCTCAGGCCACAGGCTACGCCAGCGCAACATAAGCCAACGGTGGTATTCTACGAGGGACTCCGCAGCGCCGCAAGAACGGCGGCGTCAGCGCCGCAGCAGGTACAGCACCAGGCTCAGCAGCGCGCTGATCAGCAGGCTGGTGGTCAGCGGCAGGTAGAAGCGCAAGTGCTCGCGCTCGATGTGGATGTCGCCCGGCAGGCGCCCCGGCCAGGGCAGCTTGTCGGCGCAGAGCAGCGCCGCGCCGGCCGCCACCAGCACAATGCCGCATCCGATCAGAACCCAACCGAAGTTGCTCATCGCTCACTTGGAAAACAGCCTTCCCTGCAATGGCCCGGGCCGCGACGTGCGGCCGAAGTGGTCGTGCGCCAGCGCTGTCGCCATGCGGCCCGTGGGCGTGCGGCTGAGATAGCCTTCCTGAATCAAGAACGGCTCGTAGACATCTTCAATCGTGTCGCGCTCTTCGCCCACTGCTGCCGCCAAGGTGTCGAGACCGACGGGTCCGCCGTTGAACTTGTCGATGATGGCGAGCAGGATCGCCCGGTCCATCTTGTCGAAACCGCGGTGGTCGACCTCGAGCATGGCCAGCGCCCCATCCGCCACCGGGCGCGAGATGATGCCGTTGGCGCGCACTTGGGCATAGTCGCGCACGCGCCGCAGCAAGCGGTTGGCGATCCGCGGCGTGCCGCGGGCGCGGCGCGCGATCTCCAGCGCGCCCTCGTCCTCGATCGGCACGCTGAGAATCGCGGCCGAGCGCCGGACGATCTGCACCAGCTCGTCGGGGTTGTAGAAGTCCAGCCTGAAGGTAGCGCCGAAGCGATCGCGCAGCGGCGAGGTCAGCAATCCCGCGCGCGTGGTCGCGCCGATCAAGGTGAAACGCTTGAGGTCGAGCTTGATCGAGCGCGCCGCCGGGCCCTGCCCGATCATCAGGTCGATTTGGAAGTCCTCCATGGCCGGATAGAGGATTTCTTCCACGATCCGGCTGAGGCGGTGAATCTCGTCGATGAAGAGGACATCGCCGGCGTCGAGGTTGGTGAGAATCGCGGCCAAATCGCCGGGGCGCTCGATCACGGGCCCGGAGGTGGAGCGGATGTTGACGCGCATCTCGCGCGCGATGATGTGCGCCAGCGAGGTCTTACCCAAGCCGGGAGGGCCGCACAACAGCAAGTGATCGAGGGAATCGCCACGCGCCTGCGCCGCGGCGATCGCGATGCGCAGGTTGGCCTTGACCTGTTCCTGACCAACGTAGTCACCGAGCGTGGGCGGGCGCAGCGTGGTATCGAGCGCGACGTCCTCGTCGCCGCCCGCTGGGGTAATCAATCGTTCGGGTTCGCTCATGGGCTATCCGCTCAGCCGCTGGAGCGCGAGTCGGATCACCTTTTCCAACTCGCGGGCACCGCCGTCACGTGCAGACTTGACCGCGCGCTCGGCCTCGGGGCGACGGTAGCCTAGATTCACCAGCGCGGAGACGGCTTCGAGCTCGACGCCGTCCGCGCGCGAACCCGCGGCCGCCGGCGTTTCCGCCAGCAGCTTGACGCGATCGCGCAGCTCGACGATCAACCGCTCCGCCGTCTTCTTGCCGATGCCCGGGATCGACACCAACCGCGCCAGATCGCTGGCCTCGAGCGCCGCTTTGACTTCGCTCCAGGGCATCCCGGACAAGATGTTGAGCGCCAGGCGCGGGCCGATGCCGGAGACTCCTATCAGCAGGGTGAACAGCCGGCGCTCGTCGGTGCTGGTGAAACCGAACAGTTCGATGGCGTTCTCGCGCACGTTGGTGTGAATGACCAACTGCACCGGCTCGCCGGCGGCGGGCAGTTGGTAGAGGCAGTTGAGCGAAACGAACACCTGATAGCCCACGCCGCCGACATCGACGATGAGGTATTCGGGCGACTTGTGCGCCAGTGTGCCGGCCAGTTGTGCGATCATCGCCTACCCGGCCTACCTGGCCTACCTGCCAAACTCAGCCAACGCCGCCCGCGGCCGCGGCGGCGGGCGCGCACCAGTTGCACCAGCTTGTCATCGCCCACATGTTCGGAGAGCCGGCGCGCGTGAAGGTAACAAATCGCCGCCGCCAGCGCGTCGGCCTGGTCAGGGGTAACTTCGCCATCGAGCGCCAGTAAGCGACAGACCATATTCTGTACCTGCTCCTTGGTGGCGCGGCCGGTTCCCACCACCGCAACTTTGATCTCCGCCGGGCTGTATTCTCCGATCGGGATGCCCGCACGCGCCCCGGCCGCCAGCACCACACCGCGGGCTTCACCCAAGCGGAACGCGCTCTGCACATTGGCGGCTACGAAACTCTTCTCCAGGCACAGCGCGGCGGGCGAGAAGCGGGTCAACACTTCGTCGATCTGTTTCAAGATGGCCGCCAGGCGCGCGGCCAAGACGCCCCGCACACGCACCACGCCACCGGCCACGCGCACCAAGCGCGTGCCGCGCTCCTCCACCACTCCCCAGCCCGTCGTTACCGTGCCGGGATCAATCCCGAGCACTCGCATGTCTGCTTACTACATCGAAAGGGCGGGACCTCGCCACTGTTGCCGGCGGTTTTCGCGGCGACACCCACTTCCGCAATCGGCTCCTAAGCGGCACTCAGCCGCTCCAGCTCCTCTTGCGCGATGTCGAAATTGGCCGACACCGACTGCACGTCGTCGTGGTCCTCCAACTCCTCGATCAGCGCCATGATGTGCTCGGCGGCCCGGCCCGACACCGCCGTGGTGTTTTCCGGCTGCATCGTCACCTCGGCACTCGCGGTCTCGATCTTGGCCCGATCGAGGGCCTCTTTGACCGCGGCGAAGGCCGCCGGTTCCGTGATGATCTCGAACTGGTCCCCCAAGTCGTTCATGTCGTCGGCGCCGGCCGCGAGCGCCAGATCGAGCAGCTTTTCTTCGTCGGCCTGGCTGCGATCGACCAAGACGATGCCCTTCTTGTGGAACATCCACGCCACGCAGCCGGCCGCGCCGAGGTTGCCGCCGTGTTTCTCGAAGATCCGGCGCAACTCGGCCACCGTGCGGTTGCGGTTGTCGGTCAGCCCTTGCACCATCACCGCGACCCCGCCGGCGCCGTAACCCTCGTAGGTGACTTCTTCGTAATGCACGCCCTCGAGCTCGCCGGTGCCCTTCTTGATGGCGCGATCGATATTGTCATTCGGCATGCTCTGGGAGCGTGCGGTCAGCACCGCCGTGCGCAAGCGCGGGTTGGCGTTGATATCGCCGCCGCCCAGGCGCGCCGCCACGGTGAGTTCTTTGATCAGCTTGGTGAACAGTTTTCCCCGCTTGGCGTCCTTGGCGGCCTTCTTGTGCTTGATCGAACTCCACTTGGAGTGGCCGGACATGCAACCTCCTGGACAACCCGCGGTAACGGTTTCGAGCTACCACATCGATGACGGTGAGTAAACGCCGGCGCCGGCGCGCAGCCGCGTCAGGCCAAGCCGAGCAAGGCGTCCAGCTCGCCGCGATCGTCGAGGGCTTTGATCTCGTCGAAGCCGCCCACGGGCTTGCCGTCGATGAAGATCTGCGGCACCGTGCGCCGCCCGGAGCGGCGGACAACTTCGGCGCGGCGCTCGGCGCTGCCGCCGACGTCGATTTCCTCGAAGCGCAAGCCCTTTTGGTCGAGCAGGCGCTTGGCACGCAGGCAGTAAGCGCAGTAGCGAGTGGTGTACACCTTGATGTCGGGCATGGGGTCTGGCGTCCGGTTGACGACGCTAGCGGCTGGGCAGTGCAGCCGCAAGACGGTTGCGCGGAGGAGACCGAGGAGACCTGTGCGAATTGACTCAGCACATCGGCTCGGATAGTCCCGCGCCATGGCAGTCGGCGAAGCTTTTGCCGAGTTGGTGCAAATCATGGAACGGCTGCGGGCCCCGGGCGGCTGCCCCTGGGATCGCGAGCAGAGCCACGCCTCGATCAAGCCGTATCTGATTGAAGAGGCCTACGAGGTTATCGAAGCCATCGAGGCCAACGACGACACCGAGTTGTGCCTCGAGCTGGGGGACCTGTTGTTGCAGGTCGTGTTTCACGCCGAGATGGCGCAAGAGCGTGGCGCCTTTGCCATCGGCGACGTCATCCGCGCCATTTGCGAGAAACTGATTCGCCGCCACCCGCACGTGTTCGGCGATCTCGAAGTGAAGGACTCCGACGAGGTGCTGCGCAACTGGTCGCGCATCAAGGCCGCCGAGCGCCAACATCGCGAGGACCGCTCGGCGCTCGCCGGCGTGCCGCGCGCCATGCCGGCGCTCATACGCGCGCAAAGGCTGGGCGAGAAGGCGGCGCGCGTCGGCTTCGATTGGCAGCGTGCCGCGGATGTGCTCGACAAGCTGGCGGAAGAGCTGAACGAGCTGCGCGCCGCGATGCAGCTTGGTGATCCGGCCGCCGCGGAAAGCGAGCTCGGGGACGTGCTCTACGCCGCCACTAACCTCGCCCGTCATCTCAACTGCAACGCCGAGGATGCCCTCACCAAAGCCAGCGACCGCTTCACCCGCCGCTTTCGTTACATCGAAGAGCGCCTCAGCGCCGCCGGCAAAGACATCCACGACACCGCGATCGAGGAGCAGGAAGCATTGTGGCAAGAAGCAAAGACGCGGGTGTGAGTTTGCTCGAACGGACCAGTCCCGGTCACTCACGCCTCACGTATCGCTTCTCATAATCACTTCTGACGGCGCACGCCGGCGGCCATTCGGTGTGCTCGGCGCCGCCGTCGTAGGCCATCTCCCAGGTGGCGCCGTCGAACTCGAGTACGTCCTCCTTGTCGAAGTCGACGCCGCCAGCCGTGCCGCCGGTATCGAAGGAGAGCAGCAGGTGGCCGTTGCTATCTCCGTCGATGAGCTCGCCGAGCACCGGTCACGTCTTCATTGACGCCGCGACCAGCTCCATCACGTCGAGGGCGCGGACTTTCTCTTCCATGCCTTTGGCTTTGAGGCCGTCGTCGATCATGGTCATGCAGTAGGGGCAGGCCACCGCCACCGTGTCGGGATTGGTCTCCAGGGCCTGCTCGACGCGGCGGATGTTGACGCGCTGGGTCGGCTCTTCTTCCATCCACATGCGGCCGCCGCCGGCACCGCAGCACATCCCGGTACGGCGGTTGCGTGCCATTTCCTTCAGCCGCACGCCCGGAATCGTGCTGAGAATCTCACGCGGCGCTTGGTACACCTCGTTGTAGCGGCCGAGGTAGCAGGAGTCGTGGTAGGCGATCGACTGCAAGCCGTCGGTCTTGAACTCGATCTTGCCGGCAGCGATCAGCTGCTGCACGAACTCGGTGGCGTGCACCACCTGGTAGTGGCCGCCGAACTGCGGGTACTCGTTCTTCAGGGTGTTAAAGCAGTGCGGGCAGTTGGTGATGATCTTCTTGACCTTGTAGCCGTTGAGCACCTCGACGCACATTTGCGCCATGCTCTGGAACAGATACTCGTTGCCGATGCGGCGCGCGGTCTCGCCGTTGCACGGCTCCTCGGCCCCGAGGATGGCGAAATCGACGCCGGCCTGTTTGAGGATCTTGCTGAGCGCGATCGTCGTCTTCTTGTTGCGATCGTCGAACGAGCCGGCGCAGCCGACGTAGTAGAGGTACTCGGCATCGGGCTTCTCGGCCATGGTCGGGATCTCGAGTCCGGCGGCCCAGTCGCCGCGCGTGGCGGCGTCCACGCCCCAGGGGTTGCCCTGGGTCTCCATGCCCTTGAAGGTGCGGGTCAACTCGTTGGGAAAGCGCGACTCTTCTTGCACCAGATGGCGGCGCATGTCGACGATCTTGTCGACGTACTCGATCAACACCGGGCAGGCCTCTTCGCAGGCCCGGCAGGTGGTGCAGGCCCACAGCACGCCGTCATGAATCAGGCTCTCGCCGACGATGTTCTCACCAACGGTGATACCAGCGTCGCCCTCGGCCTGGGCTTTGAGGACCTCGGCCTGGTGCCCGTAAAGATAGTCGCGCAGGTTGAGCATCAACTGCCGCGGCGCCAGCTCCTTGCCGCTGATGGTGGCGGGGCAGTTCGACGAGCAGCGTCCGCACTCGGTGCACGAGTACATGTCGAGCACCTGCTTCCAGGTGAACTGATTTATGTAGGAGACGCCGAAGGTGGTGGCATTGTCGAGGTCCTGCTTCTCCAGTGCGCCGGTCGGTTCGAGCTTCTTGAAGAAGACGTTGGGGATCGAGGTGATGACGTGGAAGTGTTTGGCCAGCGGCAGCAGGTTGAGGAAGGTAAGCACCACCAGGTTGTGGCCCCACCAGCCCAGGTCGCTGGCGAACTTGGCGCCGCCTTTGCCCAACGGGTTCAGCCCCGCCGCCACCAGCCGGCTGAGCGGTTGCCAGAAGCGCTCCGCTTCGGTTTCCGGGTGGCCCGCCAGGTAGACCAGCCGGCCGGCGTCGTATAAGTAGCCGGTGATCATGATGGTGCCGATGAACGCGAGGATGAGATACGCCTCCCAGTGCGAGTGGCCGCGCAAGCGGTCTTCTGCCGGAGCGTAGCCGTAGAGCCGTTCCGGGTGGGAGATGCTCCAGCGGTAGAGCGCGGTGGCGATCGCGCCGAGCACGATCAGCTGCATGATGTCCTTCAACAAGAGATACGGCCCGCCCAAGAGCGCGGGCGACATCAACGGCAGGTAGAAGTCGGCGATAAAGCCGCGGGCGAACATATGGATGACTTGCACCGCCAGGATGCTGAAGCCCCAGAAGATGAAGAAGTGCATCCAACCCGCGGGTTGCTCGCCGATGACGAACTTCTTCTGGCCGAGGGCGAACACCAGCACGGCCTGCAGGCGCTGAGCCAGGTGGTCCCAGCGCATCACCGGCTTCATCTTGGCCAGCACCATGACGCGGCCGTACATCGTCCGGGCGAAGTAGCCCAGGAACGCCGCCAACACGAGCGCGAAAATTACCGCATTCATCGAACCCTCCGCGCGGATTACCGCCAGAACCCTCGGCGACTCCTAGGAGAAAGGCTGCGTCTTTGCAAGGTCGGATGACCACGGCGGGGCGCGGCTTATCGCGGCCAGTGCAGCACCTAATGCGCGCCCGCCCGCACCCGAAGATAACGGCACTGGCGCTGCTCGCTGCCGTGATCGGCCTGCTGTGCGGCTGCGCCGCACGCCCCGCGGTGATTCTGCACCCAGCCGGCGGCGCGGCCGTGCGCGTGCGGGTCGAGGTGGTGAACACGCCACTGGCCCGCGCCCAAGGCCTGATGTACCGCCGCGAGCTGGCCGCCGATGCCGGCATGCTGTTCGTCTTTCCGCACGCCGGCGTGCAGCACTTCTGGATGAAGAACACGCTGATCGCGCTCGACATGCTGTTCATCGACGACAGCCGCCGTGTGGTCGGCATCGTCGCCAATGCCCGGCCGCTGTCGACCCGATCGGTCGGGCCGGAGGTACCGTGCCGCTACGTGCTGGAAGTCAACGGCGGCTTTGCCGCACAGCACCACATCGAGGTCGGAGCCACGATCGAGTTCGTCGATGTACCGGCCGGCGCCAGCTGAATGATCAACCGAAGATCCACGCGCGCTTGCGCGGAGCGCCGGGCGGCTTGAGCTCTAGGCTGGCGGCTTTGAGCTGCTCGTTGAATTGCTCCAGCGCGCGGCGCTGGCGTTCCTCGAAGGCGAGCAACTCCTGCCGGCGCTTGCTCTGGAACGCTTCGAAATCCCTCCGCCAATCAGTGTGGAAATCACTCAACAGGTGATGCAAGCGGTTGTGCATGCTCGAGCTGACCACGCACGAGCCGTTGCAGAAGGGACAGCGAAAGACGACGCCGTTGCGGAAATGCTTGAACGCCACGGCGTAGGTGCCGTGGCAGTGGAAACACTCGATCGGCACCTCCCACTCCGCAATTTCCGGAATGGCCGGCCCGGTCTCGGCCGCGGCCGACTGAGGAGCCGCGGCGGGGGCCGGCTTGGCCGCCGGCGCCGCAGCCGGCGCGGGTGCTGCCGGTGCCGCTTTGGCTGCGGCCGGCTCGGCCGGCTTGGCCGCGGCTGCCGGCGCCGGGGCAGCAGCCCCCTCCTTGCGGAAGCGCGACGGCACATCGGCGCCGAAAGTCTTATCCGGATGCAGCTGGCGCGCGCGCTCGACCAGCACCGCCTCGCTCTCCGGGCGGTCGGGGTCGGGAATGCAACAGTCCACCGGGCACACCGCCGCACAGGCCTCGTGATCGAAGAAGCCGACGCACTCGGTGCATTTGTCGGGAACGATGTAGAACGTGTCGGTGGCGATGGCGTCGTGTTTCACCCCGTTGAATTCCCAATTCGCCCCGCCCTGGTAAATGGCGGTGTTAGGGCACTCAGGCTCACACGCCCCACAGTTGATGCACTCGCTGGTAATAACCGTTGCCATCTTGTCTCCGTGTCTCCCCGTTCGTCCGCCGGCGGACGATGCCGAAAGTGGCCGGAAACTACCATCCGTGCCGCCCCACGGCAACGTGCTCGAGGGGGGTGGGCGGCGGCACCACCGCGGCGTATCGCCTTTCCTGCCCTCGCCTCTGCTCGCACCGTTCCAGAGAACATCGCGGTGAGATATCTTGCATCTCAACTCCCGATAATCTAGATAAACAGCAGTGAACTCCCGTTTATCCGAGATCAAGCGGACCCTGAAGATCGACCTGGAAGACCACAACGCGGCGTTTCTGTGGGGGCCGCGCAAGGTCGGCAAGACCACTCTGCTGCGCCAGCAGTTCCCACGCGCCACCACCTTCGATCTGCTCGACTCGACCCTACGCACCGAGTTGACGCTGCGGCCGGCGACGCTGCGCGAACGGGTATTGGTGGCGCGGCCGCGGCTGGTGATTGTCGACGAGATCCAGAAGGTCCCCGCCTTGCTCGACGAGGTCCATTTGCTGCTCGAATCGACGCCGACGCGATTCATCCTGTGCGGCTCCAGCGCCCGCAAGCTGCGCCACGGCGCCGCCAACCTGCTCGGCGGACGCGCCTGGCGCTTCGAGCTGTTGCCACTGGCCACGGCGGAGATCGGCGTCCCCGAGAACGCCGAAGCTGCCAGCGAGGCGCTGCTGCGCGTGCTGAACCGCGGCCTGATTCCGCAACACTACCTCGCCGCTCGCCCCGAGCGGCTGCTGCGCGGCTACGTGCTCGACTATCTCTCGCAGGAGATCCAGGCCGAGGCGCTGGTGCGCAACGTCCCTGCCTTCGCCCGCTTCCTCGACGCCGTCACCGCGACCCACGGGCAGCTCTTGAACTACGCGACGGTCGCGCGCGACTGCGGCGTCTCGCCCAAGACCGTGCGCGAGTACTACCAGATCCTCGACGACACTTTGCTCGGTTTCCGCCTGCCGCCGTGGCGCAGGGCGCGCAAGCGCCGCTTGATCGAGACCGAGAAGTACTTCCTGTTCGACGTCGGTATCGTCCGGGCGCTGTCCGGCATGCGTCTCGTGCAGCCGGGCACAGAGGAGTTCGGCCGCGCCTTCGAGCATTTCCTGATTCAAGAGATTCGCGCTTATCTCTCGTACCGCGAATGCGACCTGCCGCTTTCGTACTGGCGTACCAGCACCGGGCTCGAGGTCGACCTGATCGTCGGGCAGCTCGATCTGGCCGTCGAATTCAAGGCGTCCGCCAAGGTCGGCGACGGCGACGCCCGCGGCCTGCGCGCCTTGGCCGGCGATCAGAAGCTGAAACGCGGCGTGATCGTTGCCCTCGGGGATCAACCGCGGCGGCTCGCTGACGGCCTCGAGATCTGGCCCTGGCAGTTGTTCTGCCAACGCCTCTGGGCCGGGGAGTGGCTGTGAAGGTGAGCTACCCAGAGGAGGCTCAGCGCACGAAGGCCGCAGAGTGCCCATGAAGTGACCGAGGCCCTCTACCCGGGAGGGCGCGTGTCGCCATTGCCGCGGCCCGGGTCCGGGGTCTTGACCTCGAATCTTCACAAGCGGACGAACCCGGGATGAGTCTACTATCTCCGGAAATCGTCGCGCCGCGCGAGGATTTCTGCCAGCCACTTTGGACTTTGGACCCTTCGGCGGCGCCTAGCGCGGTCTGAAGCCCGCAACCCAAAGCTCGACAGGGGTATTCCGTCATGCCCGCAATCCTTAGAGCCTGCCCCCGCGAAGGCGTGGGGCGGGCATCCAGGGGCGGTGGGGCTCCGGATGGATTCCCGCCTTCGCGGGATTGTCGGGGGGAAATCTGCGCGCGACGCCAGGACTTTCGGCCATAGTAGTTCAGGACAAGCTTTGGGCTGGGCCAAGCCCGCGCCAAGGGGATGGGGGCTGGAGGCCTACTTGAGCGTCTTCGTTCGTTCGCTGCGCCACCTGACGATCCACTGCTCCGCCCATTTCGCGGTCTCCTTTGCGTGACAGTCGTTGCAGGCGTTCGGCGCCCCGTAGGCAATGGTGTCACTCGGGCTGGGAATCTTGAACGTGTGGGCGCGAATATCGTAACTGGCAGTTCCTGTCTCCTCCCGGGGCATGTGGCAGTCACCGCAGTGCATCTTGGTCAATTGCATGCGGGGTTCGCTCACGCTCTTCCCGTCGCGGACCGTTTCCGTGATCACCGGCGGGTGATGCGTATGTTGGTCGACGATCTTGCCTCCGGTCCCCGGTTCTTCAGCGCTGAACTCCGTCTCCCGCGAGGTGTGGCACTTGAAGCAGATGAAACGCGCCCGGGCTTTGAGGAGAAAGCGCTCGGTGTGCGCCATCAGTCGCGTCTCCGGCGAGGCCGGGACGGGTCTGAAGGCGTGCACTTCGTGGCACTCGAAACAGTGCAGGCCGTTTTGGAAGTGCTTGCTTTGGATGAACTCGTTGTATTGCGCGTGGTGCTTGCGCGCCATCCCGTTCCCCCAGAACAGATCGGAGTTGTCGCCCTTGATGGGTTGCGCGAAGACGAAAGAGTCGGAGAGGTCGCCGCCGGGTTTGAAACCAACGGGATACGGGTACTTGCCCGATGTGTCGTTCCCCCGCGCGTGACATTGCGCGCACACGTGGTTGGCCTTCTCACCCCGCAACGCGGCGGGATTGATGATGTCGTCTCGTTTTCTTGACGCCGAGTGTTTCGCGCCCGGGCCGTGGCACGCCTCGCACGCGATCGATGCCTCAGCGAAGGTGCGCGCCTTCGGGTCATACCCCGTGGTGTGGCACGCCGCGCAGCGGTCGTTCCAGTTCAGCAACTCCGGCTTAGCAGGAGTTCGGTCCGCACCGGAGCCGAAAAGATGGTCCCACTGCTCCACGTTGAGCGGCTCCCAGGAAGCTGCGGTGAGATCGTACTGATGCGGCACGACGGCGAAGCCGTTGTCCCCCTTCTTCAGGAAGAGCAGCTTGCGCATGTTCCCCAGCACGTAGGCCACGTCCTTGGTCGAGAACGGGGGCTGGGTGGCGGCTACGTCCACCACGCCGGTCTTCTTGTCTTGCTCCATCGTGCGCATCATTCGGGAATGCACGGTCTGGGACCAACTGTTGGCCTCGGGGACGTGGCACTTCTTGCACGTGGTCGAGCCCACGTAACCCGCCTTCTGCGCCGCTGCTGCTGCCGAGCCGCCGGAGAGCGCAACAAAAGTCGCAATGAAAAGGACGAACGAGGTTCGGCAGGCCACCGTGTTCATCGCACTCGACCTCCCCCTGACCCCCTCCTTGGCAAGGAGGGGGAAACGCATGCGAGCCGGATCTTGATTCCCCCTCCTTACCAAGGCGGGGGCGAGGGGGAGGTTGCATTCGAGCGCGTTTAGATTCATCCCGTTCTTCCCGGACGCAAAGACCTGTGCGGATATGTCGCGGCAATTGCGAACATGTGCGTTCAGGAAGATGGCGCGCCGTTGCCCGGCGGGCGCAACGCCGCAAGCCCCGCGGCACCTCCCACCGATAGGGAATCCACCATCGAGGAGGGGACGATCATCAGCGAGCTCTTCTCCTTCATGCCCTCGTAGAGAATGTTCATCGCCCGCAGTTGGAACGCCGTCGGGTTGTCTTGATACCGCAGCGCGGCCTCCTCGAACTTGGCGGAGACCTCCACCTCCGCGTCGCCCAGAATCACCCGCGCCTGCTTCTCTCTCACAGCCTGGGCTTGCCGTGACATGGCGTCTTCGAGACCCGGCGGGATGGTCACGTCGCGGATTTCCACGGACCTGACCACGATGCCCCAGTCGTGAGTTCGCGCATCGATGAGGCGCTTGAGGTCGTCGTCGATCGCTTCGCGGCCGGTGAGCATGTCAGCCAGATGGGTCTTGCCGATGATATCCCGGAGCGCGGTTTGAGCCGCCCATGACACCGCTTTGCGGTAGTCCTCCACGGCAAGGACCGCTTGCTCGGCGCTCTGGATGTGCCAGAAGAGCACGGCGTCGACGTCCACCGGGACGGTGTCGGCGGTCAAGGTTTTCTCGGCTGCAAACGTCGTGGTCCGTACCCGCAAATCCGCCCACAGCGCCACTCGGTCGATGAACGGAACGATCCAAAACAGCCCGGGCCCATGAATGCCGCGGAAGCGTCCAAGCCTCAGGACGACGGCGCGCTCCCATTGATTGGCGACGCGAGGCATGAGCCCCACCAAAACGGCGAGCCCGAGGCCGACCGCAGCCACGCCCAGGGCAACCGGCGGCTGATCGCGGAAGAGAAGCACCGCAAGGACTGTGGCCGCTGCCAGGATCGAGAACATCACAGCGCTGATCGGGTTCACCCCGATCTTCCTGCGCGCCTCCCCCTCCTCTGCCCACTCGACGTAAACCTCACTCGGTGGTGTTTCGTTTGCCATCGTCGTTCCTCCTTCGTTTATTGTCAGGCGGCTCGTTCCTGCCACGTCACGCCGGCGGCCACACGCTTCGGCACGACGTTTCGTGGCGGCCGCAGCAGGCCGAGTGTTCCAGGGGTTGCGCGCCGCAGGCGTCGCGCTGCCGACGCGAAGCCCGGGATCATGCAGACCTGCAGCGGAATCGTCCACAGACAAATGATCCCCGCAATCCAGATCGCCGGTGACGGGGCAAAGTGATCATGCCGGGTCGAGATCCCGTACGCGATGAGGCCCACGCCGGCGAGCACGGTCGCGTATGCGGTGACCCGCTTGAGCACGCCGAGGGTCTTCCGGCGCTGCATCGGGATGCGCGGCGGCCGAACCGGATGCTCCGGCATGAATGCCTCCGGGATCTCCAGGATCGGCACGATCTTCACCAGCGCGACGTAGAAGAAGAGCGTGAAGAAATAGCTGCCGGCGACCAGGCTCCAATCGAAGAGCGTGGGCCAATACTCGACCAGCCGATACGGCAGATGGGGGTGGAAGAACGAGGGAACCGTTATCAGATACCGCCAGCACCACATCGCGAAGAAAATCGGCGCGGCGCCGATGACCACGACCCGCGTGCTGCAGATCTTCGGATTGGCGCCCTGAATGAACAAGATCCAGAAGGGAATCATCATCCCGCCGACCGTCGCCCCCCAGGCGATCGGGGCAAAGCGCCCGAACAGCAAGTCGTTGAACACCTCCCGCTCTGCCTCCGGCGCCGCGTACACCCCGGTGAGCACCTCGGAGAAGAGGAAGTAGAGGTACAGCAGGGTGATGAACCCGAGGAAGATCCCGAGGCCCTTGAACATGCGATCGGGGAAGATCTCGTGCCACCGGTACACACGGGTGATGGTGGCGGCGACCACGATGACGCCCGAAAAGCCGGTCACCACGGCGCCCAACACGAAGTACGGCGCCTGGAACGGATTGAACCACGCCGGCCGGCCGGCGTTGAGCCCGAAAACCCAACCGTACACCGAGTGGACCGACACCATGATCGGCAGGATGATGACCGCGCACCACCAGACTACCCGCTCGTGATTCTCGCGCTCCTCGTGCGTGTCGGTGTACCCCAGCGCCAACAAACGGTAGAGCCAGCGCCGCCGCGGCAGGACGCGTGAGCACAGATAGATGTCCCGGCGCATGGCCAGATACAGGTAGACGAGGCTGCCCACCAGGTAGTTGGTGATGACCGTGCACGACCACACGAACGGACCGGTGAAGTTGCCGTGCATGGCCACGTTGTAGATGAAGCGGTCGGGCCGCCCGACGTCGGCGGCGATGTTGGTGACGGCAGCGGTCAGCGACACCAGTGTCACCAGCTCCGCGACGCGCGCGAGTTGCTGGTAGCGCTTGAGCTTGAGGATGCGCACGGTGGCGGAGATGGCGATGCCGACGTGGCTGACGCCGATGAGCTGCACGATGTTGGCGACGATCGTGCCCCACATCGCCCCTTGGGTTCCCTGACCGGTGACCTGGTGGCCGTGGAAGAACTGGTAGATGAATGCGCCGTAGAAAAACCAGACGGCTCCTGCCAGACCGAGAATCAGCAGGGCGTACGTCTTCCAGGTCGTGCGGAGCTGGGGCCGCAGGTAGATGAAGGCGTCGCGGTCAGCCATGAGACTCTCCGGGGTTCACCGCGTGGGAGGAAGCGCTCTGCCATCCCCCTTCTTGCAGGTAGATCACCTTCGGGTGGGTGCCGAGTTCGGGTAGCAGCCGGAAGGCGCGCGGGTTGCGTGCGAGCTTCGCCACGGCGTGCTCGGGGTTGTCGAGATCGCCGAACGTCCGCGCCTTGGCCGGACACGCCTCGACGCACGCCGGAACGTAGTCGCCCTCGCGCAGTTCACGCTTCTCGGCGCGCGCCTGCTCGCGGGCCTGCTGTAGCCGGTGGACACAGAACGTGCACTTCTCGATGACGCCCAAGGTGCGAATGGACACGTCCGGATTCACTGCCTGTTTGAGGCTGCCGGGGTAGTTGACTTCCTGCCAGTTGAAGTAGCGGCGCGAGTACGGGCACGCCGCCTGGCAGAGCCGGCAGCCGATGCACCGGCTCGGCACCTGCATGACGATCCCCTCGACGTTGCGCGTGGTCGCGCGCACCGGGCAGACCATCGTGCACGGTGGCCGGTCGCAGTGCATGCACGGGAGCGGCAGAAACCGTACGCGCTTGCGCGTGACGGGCTGTCCGTCGTGCCCATTCTCACCGGAGCCCTGGTGCTGCTCGCGCTCCCCCATCTGGACGGCAATGACCTTGTTCCAGAAAATCGCACGGCCCTTCCATGCGTTCTTGTCGCCGCAGAACGGGACGTTGTTCTCCATCCGACAGGCGATCGTACAGGCTTGGCAGCCCGTGCAGCGGTCCAGATCAATGACCATCCCCCACCGAGGCATCGCTCGCTCCTAGGCCTTGCTGATGGCCACGCGCGCATCGTACCAAGCGGCGCCGCCGGCGAGGCTGACCTGCGCGGTTCGGACGAGCGGGTTGACATTCTCGCCGCGCCCGGCGGCCCAGCGGCCGTACGCGGTGTGCCCGTACTCGAAGGGGACATTGACCGTGCCCCGGTGCGTCCCGTCGTGGAGCACGGCCTTGACGCGCACCTGGCCGGACGGAGCGCGCAGCCACACCTCGTCATCGTCATGCACGCCGAGCGCGTGTGCGTCATCGGGGTGGATCTCGACCCACGGTTCCCAACTGCGGTCGAACTGAACGCCGAAGGCTTCCTGCAGATGAGGCTGATTAGCTCCCCGCCCTTCCGCGTGGGTCATGGTCTTGTACGAAGCAACTATGAACGGGAACTCGGACTCGCTTTGGGCCGAACGGATCGGCTCGTAGTGCGGCAGGCACGCCTCGTCCCATCGGCCTGACGCCGCCAGCCCAACCAGGACCGCGGCCTCAGGGTCCTGTTCGCGCCCGGCGGCGGCGAGCGCGCGCAGCCGCTCGTCGAGGCGGGTGGAGTAGAACTCGTACTTGCCGGACGGCGTCGCCAGCACCCGATGCCATTCGCCGAAGGAGTAGGGTTGATCCCACCAGCCACCGTTGGTCAGGAGCTGTTTCCAAAACTCCTCGAAGTCATCGGTGCGGATCGACCCTCGTTTGCTCTCTTGCGCCCCGCGGACCAACTGCTTGATCATCTCCAGCTCGCTCCCGGGGAACGAGCGTCCGACCGTCCCGCCGATGGCCCGCGCGATCTCGATCAGCGCCTCGCCGGTGCTGCGCGTGTCGTGCAGCGGCGCGACAACCGGCTGCCGGATGCTGAACAGCGGGAAGCCGACGCTGGGAGAGATCACGTCGAGCTGCCAGCGCTCCAGGTAGGTGTGATCCGGCAGGACGAAGTCAGCCATTGCCGTCGACTCGTCCATGAAAGGCGAGAAGCTCACCAGCAGCGGGACCCTTTCGAGGGCGGCGCGCAGGCGATCGGGTGCCGGCGCTGAGAACAGGGGGTTGGTGTAGTAGAAGAAGACGGCCTTGAGGCGGTACGGCTGGCCCCATTCCAGTCGCTCGGCGAGCGTGGACAACTGACTGTCGGCGAAGGGGGGGGCATCGCCGCCGTCGAGATCAAATCGCGGGCGAGCGCGTCCGAGGCGCGCCACGCCGTCCAGCTCGGGATCGGGCCAGCTCGCGAACGGAGGTTGCCGCTGGACGAGGACACCGCCCGCAACGTCGATGCTGCCGACGAGCGCGTTGAGTGCATGGATCGCCAGCACGTTGTACACCCCGTTGGTGTGGGCGGCCGCGCCGCGACCGACGATTGCAACGCCGGGCTGGTGCGCAGCGAACTCGTGCGCCAGGCGCTCGATGGTTTCCGCCGCGATGCCGGTAGTCTCGGCCACGCTCGCCGGGGAGTAGTTCGACAACACGAGGTCCTCGAAGCCCATGTGCGAGCGGCCGGCCGAATCCGTCCAGCTATCGAAACCGAGGGTGTGGTTGCGGATGAACTTCTTGTGGACGAGTCCGTCGCGGATGAGGACGTGCGCCAGGCCGAGCGCGAGCGCGCCGTCGGTGCCGGGCCGGACCTGTACCCACTCATCGGCGCGGGCCGCTGACACACCGTAGCGCGGGTCGATCTGGACGATCTTGGTCCGCTGGCCGGGAACTCCCTGTCGCATGTGGCCGTGGATGCGCAGCATCATGGCCGTCGGCCGGAACGACTCGATGAAGCCGGCCCCGAAGACCAATACATATTTCGTGCGCTCCCAATCGTAGGCCAGCCGGTCGCGGATGCCCTGCGCCAGGAAGGCGGCGACCTTGTCACCGGTGGTGCAGAGCGACTCGTGATCGATGTCGTTGGGCGAGCCATAGGCCGTCAGGAACCGGCGGACGAGGTCGCGCATGTGGCCGCGGTACCGCCCACCCAACACCGCGAGCGTGTGCGACTCGCCGTTCGCCCTGAGCGCGGCGAGTTGCCGAGCGACGTGGGCGATGGCCTCGTCCCACGAGATCCGCTTCCAGTTCCCCGCACCGCGCGCACCGACGCGCTGCAGCGGGCCCTCGATGCGATCCGGGTCGTACAGCACCTGGAGCCCGTTCAGGCCCTTCGGGCACAGCCCGCCCTGGTTCGTCGGGTAGTCGGGGTTCCCCTTGATGCGAACCGCTCTGCCCTCGACCACCCGGACGATGATGCCGCAGCCGCCCTCGCACTGCATGCAGGTGCTCTTGATCAGGCGCTCCTCACCTTGCGCCCAGCCCTCGGTGCCAGGAACGGGCGGCTTGTCCACCGAGTACTCTTCGGGGTAGCCACGCTCCAGGACCTTGCATCCGCTGGCGACCTGGCCCGCGACGCTCACGCCGGCGATCTGGAGGAATCCGCGACGGCTGACCTTCATTGCATCTGCTCGCCTACCGGTGGCACCAGGCGCAGTCGTTCTCCACGCCCTGCTGCTCATGGCAGTCCACGCAGTTATCCATCGTCAACGTCCGCGCGACCGGCTCGGTGGGGGGCCGCTCACTATCGCCGATGTTGCCGTGGCAGGTCGTACAGGGGAGGCCCGCAATCGCCGCGTGCCGGCGATGGGAGTAATAGACGTGGTGCGGCAAGGTATAGAGCCGCACCCACGGGATTTCGGTGCCCGCTTCGGCGTGCCGCCGTATCGTTTCGATGTAGGGTTTTGCCGCCGGGTTCTCGGCGATGTCGCCCACATGGCAGGCCATGCACAGCTCCACCCGAGGGATTCCGGCAAAGGGCTTTTCGAAGACGTACTGGTGGCAGCCGTCACAGGTGAGCCCGTTTGCCGTGTGGATGCGGTGGTTAAACGGGATCGGCTGGGTGACCTGCGCCTCGGAGGCGCGGCCACCCAACACCAACGCGGCGACCACCAGTGAGAGACCGCGCATCACTTGGGGGGGAGTCCTTTGGCGTATTCGACGATGCCCTTGATCTGATCGTCGGTCAGCTTGCTGCCGTACCCCGGCATCGTGGGGGATTTTCCGACCGCCTTGCCGCCCTCCTTGATGATTTTGGCGATATCCGCATCGGCCATCCCCTTGAAGACCACAGCGAAATCCGCTGGCGCTGGCTTCAATATCTTACTGGCCGGTCCGTCACCCTTGCCGCTCGGCCCGTGGCAGGAGTTGCAGTTCTTCTCGTAGAGCTGCTTGGCATCTTGGGCGTGGGCAGTGGGCGCTGCTGAACTCACAAGCCACAAGCCCGCCGCCGCGACGGCTGCGCTTCTGATGAATCCGCTCGTCCTCGTCATTGCTCTTGTCCTCCTCTGCATCCCGTTGGACTCGTCAACGTGTTACCTTCCGTCCCATCGGCGCTCTCGCCGTGCCTTCGCGGTGTGCAATCCGCACTACCCGCCGGGTTCTCGCGCCGCAGCCAGCGAGTCGCTGACGACCCGCTGCAGCTCCCGCGCCCAAAGCGCTTGCATTTGGAGCAACCGCCGCCCGACCACTTCGCCGATGTGCCGCATGACGACGCACCCGATGCGGGGCTCCTCTTCAAAGACCCGCAGCAGATCATGGCGCACAAACGCCGCCAGCTCCGAGGTCTCCGCCGCTCGCGCGGAGAGCGTAAAGCGGTGCGGCTTGACGAGAGCGGACCAGCCGAGGGCGCTCCCTGCTGTTTTCGACTCGACCGGCACGTCGCGCACCACGCCGCCAAATGACAAGGGGAAGGTGAGTTCGATGCGCCCGCTCAGCACCACATAGAGCCGATCGGCGTGGTCGCCGAGCAGGAACAGGCACTCGCCCTTGTGACATTGCTGGGGTCGGGCAACCGCAAGCAGCCGGGCCGCCTCGGTGTCGTGCAGCTCCCCGAAGATCGCCGCCTTGCACAGAGCCTCGATATCCACGAACGACCTCTCGCCGGGCGCCGCAGCTAGTGCGTCGTGAGTCTGCGGCCCGATTCGCGATAGAGGCTCTCCATTGACGGCTGCAACACGAACTCGTCAGCGAGGACTTGCTCCGCGTTGACGTATTGTTGCAGTTGCCAGAGGAGCGCCTCATCCACCCGCCCGGCCGCGGGGGCTGCCGGTTGGGTGACCACGAAGAACCGCCTAATGCGTGCGGCGTCGGCGCGGACCTTTTGCGCCTCCCGCGCTCTTTCCGTGATTTCGTCCTCAATGCTGCGCGCGCCCAGGAAAACGGCGAGCAGTATCCCGCCAAACGCGAACGTGAACAGCACGCCGATCAGAATGCCCAGCATCGCAGTCACCTCCGTAAGCGAGACAGTGCAGACTCGGTGCCATTCCCGAGTGCGGCGGGGTCAAACGGTACGCGAGCCGTGGCCAGGACCAGTGCGACCGGACAACCTGACAAATTGAGTGGGCTCACCTGACAGAAAGTCAGGCAGCGCCGCGAAGATCGTGAGGAGATCTCGCGACAAAGGGAGTAATCATCACGCCAAGAGTCGGCGAGCTGTCGGTGGGGCGCCCCGTGGTGCGTGGCAAGACGATTGCTGGTTCGGACAGCAGGGCCGAAGGCTGTGCACCTGCGAAGCGATCGGAGGAAAGGGGATCTGCGATGAAAAGGTACTGCTCGACGAGCGGCAGATTGTTTGTGGCAGCTGGTGTGGTGCTATTCGTACTCACTCTCGCTGGCTGCAGTGGCGACGACGGAAACCCGGGAGCAACCGGGCCGACTGGTAACCAAGGTCCGCAGGGGCCGAGCGGTCCCCAAGGCGATACGGGCGCCACCGGGCCACAAGGTCCGACGGGACCAGCCGGGCCGAGCGGTCCGCAAGGAGACACTGGCGCCACCGGCCCGCAAGGCGACACGGGCGCCACCGGGCCAACGGGCCCGACGGGGCCGAGCGGCCCGCAAGGGGACACTGGCGCCACCGGCCCGCAGGGCGACACGGGCGCTACCGGGCCAGCAGGCCCTACGGGTCCGACAGGGCCGCAAGGGGATACTGGGGCCACCGGCCCTCAGGGCGACACGGGCGACACGGGGCCGACAGGACCGAGCGGGCCGACAGGACCGGGAGGAGAGGATCTGACCCGTACCATCAACGAAGCCTGTACGGTCTGCCACGGCGAGGGCCGCTTGGTGGACGTAGCGACCATGCATCCTGGGCTTGCGGCGGCCGGGACCGTCACGGCCACTATCGCTAGCGCCGCCTTCTCCGAGACCGGGGACAGCGCGGTGGTGACCTTTACCTTCGAGGCAAGAGATGGTGGGGGCAACCCGGTAGACGTAGACCTCACGACTGCCGCAGGCAGCAATCTCGCCTACCTGAGGTTCACCATCGCCAGGCTGGTGCCGGCCCAGGCGGGATCCGGGGATGCCGACTCGTGGTTCTTCTACGGCCCCAGAAGTCACCGGACCGCAAGCCAGTTGGAAGAAATCGCCGAAGGCACCTACCGCTTCACCTTCTTGGAGAGCACCGTGCTTGAGCCCGCATCGGCTGGCTACACCCACCGGGTGGGGATCGAGATTTACCCGCCTGGACTGCCGGCGGCGAACCCCACGTTCGACTTTCTGCCGAACGGGAACCCAATCACCGTCACGCGCGATATCGTAACGACCGCTGCCTGCAACGGCTGTCACGGACGGTTAGGTAGCCCCCTAGGGACGGCCAGTTTCCATGGTGGTCGTCGTGTCGAGACCAAGCTCTGCGTGCTCTGTCACAACCCCAACAATGACTTGGCAGGCCTTGGGCCGATCGATTTTACTCGCTTGATTCACGGGATCCACACCAGCCAGGACCTGCATATCATTGAGAGCGGCACGAATATCGGCGATTTCACCGAGGTGACCTATCCTCAGGACATCCGCAACTGCGCCAAATGCCACGCGGGGCCGGATGGCGACCACTGGAATACGCGGCCGACGATCGCAGCGTGCGGTTCCTGCCACGACGACGTCGACTTCACCACCGGCGCCAACCACACTGGCGGCCCACAGGCTAACAACACGCTCTGTACAGTGTGCCACCAGCCAACGGGGGGACTTGCCCCGATCGTCACCGCCCACTTGACCGAAAACTCCACGCCCAACAACCCCGACGTCCCTGCCGGCCTGGCCAACTTCGAGTACGTGATCGAGGAGGTCACGGTAGACGCGAGCAACCAAGCGGTCGTCACCTTCCACATCAACAAAGACGGCGCACCGCTGGATCTGTCCACCTACCCCCCAGCGGGCTTCAGTGGCGGGCCGAGCTTCTTGGTCGCTTACGCCCTGCCTCAGGACGGAATCAGCGCCCCGGCCGACTACAACAACCGCGGCCGCAGCGCGGGGCAGCCGGCCAGCGTCTCCCTCGCGAGCCTGGCCGCCAGCCTGACGGGCACGCCCGCCAGCTACACCGCCATCCTGACCGCTGCGCCTTTCCCGGCCGGTGCCACGATGCGGGCGGTCGCCCTCCAGAGCTACTTCACGCAGTTACTGGGCGACCCGAATAGTACCGCGGACGATGTCGGCCGCCACACTTACTCTGTCGTCAAGGCCGTAACCGGCGACACTGTACGGCGCGAAGTAGTCGACATCCCCAAGTGCCTGGGCTGCCACGAGATCCTCGAATTACACGGTGGCGCGCGGGTCAACAACGTCCAGGTCTGCGTGATCTGCCACAACCCGAATCTGAGCAGCAGCGGTCGTACCGTGGATCCCGCCCTGGCACCGCAGGCGACCAAGGATGCTCTCACGGCCGCCGGCTACGATGGCAACAATCCATTGACCTGGCCGGAAGCCACCATGCACTTCAAGAACCTGGTCCACGGCATCCACTCAGCCGGCGTGCGGAACTTCCCGTACGAGTTCGTCCGCAACCGGCTCAACGGTATCTACTACAACTGGAGCGAGGTGACGTTCCCGGGGATCTTGAGCAACTGCGAGACCTGCCACAAGCCGGGTACCTACGATGCTGATCTGCCCGTAGGCGTGCTGGTCAGCACTGATATCACCACGGACGGCGTCAACGCCACACGCGCGGCCGTCATTGCGGCCCGCGACAACGTGCCGAACAACACCGACCTGATCAACAGCCCGATCGCCGGGACCTGCTACATGTGCCACGATAGCAACCCCGCCGCGTTCCACTTCGGGCATAATGGCGGCGTCATCGACGTGGAGCGCGCCGGCGCGCTCGGGGAGTAGCAAGAGAAGCGCGAGCAGCAAAGCGCGGCGTGGGGGCACGCCGTCTCCAAGAAGATAAGATGCGCGATCTTCTGGAGACCAGCTGCCCTCAGCCGGCTCCTTTCAGAAAGTCAGGAGGCCGTGCCGCCGCCGGCTCCGCCGGCCGGCCCGGCTGGTCGCGCGTATCTTCGCAGCAGGCGGTACAAGGTCCGCTCGCTGATGTGTAGAATCCGTGAGGCCTGGGCGCGGTTCCCTCCCACGCGCTCCATCACCGACAGCACGTGGCGCCGCTGCACGTCGCGTAGCGAAAGCGTCTCGCCGGCGCGAGGGGTGCTGTCGGTGCCGCCGAGCGTGATGGCTGCCGGCAGGTCTTCCGGCTCGATCACGTCCCGGTCGGTGAGCACCATGGATTGCTGCACGGCGTGGATGAGTTCCCGCACATTGCCCGGCCAGCGGTAGCGGCGCAGGGCTTCGATTGTGGCCGGGGCGAAGCGCTGCGACCGGGAGAAGCGCAGGTTGAACTCGTGGGTGAAGTGCTCGACCAGCGCGCCGATGTCGTCCCGGCGCTCGCGCAGCGGGGGGACCTCGACAGTGAGGAGCGCCAAGCGGAAGTACAGGTCCTCGCGGAAGTGCCCGCGCGCGATTGCGCCATTGAGGTCGCGGTTGGTGGCGGAGATCACCCGGACGTCTACCACGATCTCCTTCGTACCGCCGAGACGCCGGAAGCGGCCCGTCTCGAGGACCCGCAGGAGCTTTGCCTGCACTTCCGGGCTCATTTCCCCGACCTCGTCGAGAAAAATCGTCCCGGTGTTTCCCACCTCAAAGAGGCCGTGCTTCAAGCGATCGGAGCTCGTGAACGCGCCCTTCTCGTGTCCGAAGAGCTCGGACTGAAGCAGTTGCTCGTGGAGGGCGGCGCAATCGACGACGACGAACGGGCGTTCCCGCCGCCGGCTCAGCGCGTGCAGTGACCGCGCCACCATCTCCTTGCCGACGCCGGTCTCGCCGAGGATCAGGGTCGTCGAGTCAGTAGGCGCGACGCGGGCGATGGTCTGGCGCACCTTCTCCAGCGCCGGGCTCTTCCCGATGAATTCGAGGCCGACGTCAACGGCCGAGTAGCCATCCTCCAGCACCCGCTGGCGCTCGACCAAGCGGAGGTGCTCGTAGGCCTTCTGAATGGCCATGTCCATGCGGTCGAGCGGGCAGGGCTTCTCGAGGTAATCGTACGCCCCCAGGCGCACGGCTTGGATGGCCGTGTCGATCGTCCCGTGGCCGGTGAGCATCAGGACCCCGGCGGGCACGTCGTTGGTGCGAAGCCGCTTGAGGACTTCGATCCCGTCCATGTCGGGCAGCCGCAGGTCGAGCACGATCACGTCGGCTTCGCCCGCCTGTGCGAGCGCGGCCGCGCCGGAGGCCACGGAGCTGACCGCATAGCCCCGCCGCGCCAGTTCGCTCGACATGATGCCGCGGAACTCGTCATCGTCGTCGACGAGCAAGACGCGGGCGGCCTTGCGATTGCCGCTCATGCCGCCTCGTCGCGCGCGCGTGCGAACACGACCTCGAAGCAGGAGCCCACGCCGACTTCGCTCTCGGCGAGGCGCACATCGCCCCCGAAGCGGCGCATGATGCCGCGCGAGTGGAACAGCCCGACGCCGGTTCCCTGCAACCGGCTGGTGCGGAAGGGCTCGAACAGGTGGCGCCGCGCCTCCGGCGGGATGCCGCGGCCTTGATCACGAATGCGCAGCCGCACATCTGCGCCGGCGTGGCAGCTCACCGTCACCGTCCCGCCGCCGTTCTCGAACGATTGGATGGCGTTCACCAGCAGATTCAGCACGACGTGCTGGACGGCCTCCGTATTCGCCGTCACGAGTGGGAGGCGCTCGCCGTCGTCGTCGATGCGGATGGTGACCGCCGCCTCGCGGGCGGTCGGGGTGACGATCGCCACAATGGACGTGACCACCACCATGAGATCCACCGGCTCGGTCGAGGGTGGGATCCCGCGGGAGAATCGCCGGAACTGCTCCGTGATCTTGCGGCATCGCAGCACCTGCCCGCGGATGGTCTCCGCGATGTCCCGGATCTCCTGCCAGCTTGCCGGCGGTCCTCCCGGGCGCCCGGCGCCGTCGATGCGGCCCAAGATGGCTTCGGCGCACGTGAGCGTCGTCGCCAACGGCGTGTTCACCTCGTGCGAGAAACCGGAGGCCAAGGCCCCGAGCGACTCGAGCCGCTCCAGCTCTGCCAGGCGGGTCTCTTCCAGGACGCGGTCGGTGATATCGCGCCAGATCTCGACGACCTGCGACACGTTGCCGTCCTGGTCAAACACCGGCGAGGCGTGCACCTCCTCGACGCGGCCGGGCTCGCCGTTCCGCGAGGGAAGCTGGAACGTCGCACGGTGAACCTCCCCGGTCGCAAGGCATCGCACGCTCGGGCAGCCGGCGTCATTCACCTCACAGTAACGCGTCGTGTTGAGGGCCTCCTGGCAGCGATGGCCGTGCAGCGCCTCCGGGTGGGAGCCGAATCGCCTGCAGAAGGCGTGGTTCGCGGCCACGATGCGGAAGTCCTGATCCAGCACGACGAGTCCGTCGTCGACGCTGTTCATGACGTTCGCCAGCTGCGCTTCGCGCTCTTGCACCTCGGTGACGAGTCCCAAGACCGAGTTCGCCATGTCGTTGAAATCCATCGCCAGCGAAGTGATCGTGTCATCGCCGCGCACTTCCACCCGGCGCGTCAGGTCGCCGGCCGCGATTGAGCGGGCGGTCTCCCCGAGCGTGGCCAACCGGCCTAGGATGAGGCGGCGCATGATCAGGCCGACGCTGGCGAGCAGGAGCAGCCCGAGCAACGTCGTCGCGGCGATCATCCACGTCCGGTCACGGCCGAGTTGTGCCTGCAAACCGGCCAGCGACACATCCAAGATGAGGATGCCGTTGAGGTGTTTCTCCGGCGGGTGGCAGGCATAGCACTCCGGCCGGTTCTCGATTGGCTGCACGCTGCGCAGCACCTCGCCGCCGGGCAAGTCGAGCACCGCCCAGCGGTTGCGCTCAATCGGGGCCTTCTGGTGACAGACCATGCACGCGGCCGAGTCGCGCGCCACCTGCTGCCCGACCTGGCCCGGATGGCTCGCCTGTCGCACCACGCCGTCATGGTCCAGAATCATGACGCCCTGCACTTCCGGCTGGGAGCCCACCTCGTGGAGAATGGTGGCGATCAGCTCGCTCTTGGCGTGTTTATCGAGCATCTGATGGCGCAGAGCCGCTTCGAGGATGCGGTTCTGCAGCTCGGCTGCATGGCGCTGCCCCTCCACCATGCTGTTGAAATGATGCTCGGAGAGCACGTAGAGGCCGACGGCCAGCATGCCCGTAACGAGCGCCGCAATGGCTAGTGCAAGCCGAAGAGTGAGGCGATTCATCGCCAGCGCGTCCCGTTGACAACCGCGTCGGATACTAGGCCCCTTCGACGGCCGAAGTCCATAGCCGGACAGGGGAGGGGCTGCCCCGGGAACGCCATGTAGCATTCTGTGATCAAGGCTAGCCAATTAGGGTCCGGGCCGATCGCTCGCCCAGCGCGGCGCGCACGGTCATGGCCAGCACCAGCGGGCCAAGCAGCCCCGCGGCTAACTTCAGTAGGTTTGCCGCTCCGGCCGGAACCGCCGGCGGCAAACCGGCCCGCGCGGCGTCAATGAAGAACAGGTGGTAGAGGTAGATCGGATAGGTGAGGCGGCTCAGCGTAACCACCCCAGGCGGCACGCTCTTGGTCGAAGCGAAGAGCAGCATCACGGCCGCGATCGAGCCGTAGCAGATGGCGTATCTGACACTGGCCGCCAGCGCGCTGCCGGCAGAGTTTCGCGCCAGCAGCGTGGCCTCCACTGCCGCTAGCGCGACTGCTCCGCTCAGTATACCGGCGCCCATCGGGATTGCGCGCCGGCCGATCAGGCCGCGCCAGCGTTCGCCGTGGCGGGCCACCATCCACCCCGATAGGAAGTAACCCCACCAGTGCAGTGGGCTACGAAACTGCCAGTAACCCAGCTGATCGGAGCGCGTCATCAACGCCACGAAGGCGTCGCGCCCGGCCAGGGACAACCAGCCGCCGGCGAGGAACACGAACCACGCCAACAAAGCCAGCCGCCCCACGCGCGGCATGATCCACCCGAGCACGATCGCGCCGCACAGCATCGGCACGAAGTAGTAGATGCCGAAGGCCGAGCCGGTACACACTGCCCACCACACCTCGCGCCAGGTGAGGGCGTGCGGCAAGACCGCGGCGCGCAGCGCTAGTGCCAGAGCGCTGGCCAGCAGATAAGGCGGCAGCAGCCGCCACAGCCGGAGGCGAAGCTCGGCCCAGGCCGCTGGCCGGGCACTGTACTGAAGGAAGCCGGAGGCGAAAAAGAAGGCGGGAACTGCGGCGACCGTGAGGCTGGCGAGGAAGCGCACGCCGAGCGGGTGCGTCACCCCGTAGATGGTGAAGGCATGAATCCAGACGACGGCCACGATTGCGGCCGCCTTGAGCGCGTCGATCCAGGGAATGCGGGTCGTCATCCCCTCACACCCCACTGCTCACGCTTGGCGCCTCACAACACGGTCGCCAGCGGCGCTGCCACCAGGTTTTCCGCCAACGACACCACCTCATCGCCGGCATACAGCAGTAGACCGCGGCTGTCCGCCCCCATCGCCTGCTGCATGTCGGTGAGCCCCGCGAGGTCGGCGCGACTCAAGCTGCGGGCGGCCTTGACCTCGATGCCGAGCCGGCGCCGGCCCCGCTCCAGTACGAAGTCCACCTCTTTTCCCTGATGCGTGCGATAGAAACTGCTCTGCACGCCGGACGTCAGGCTGAGCGCCTTGCGCAGCTCCGCCCACACCCATGTTTCAAGCAAGGCGCCGAACGCCGGGTGGCCCGCCAGCGCCTCCGGATGCGTCACCCCCGCCAGATGACACGCCAACCCGGAATCGCCGATGAACACCTTCGCGGTCTTCACCAGGCGCTTGCGCGCGCTCGCCTGCCACGGCGTCAGCCGACTGACCTGGTAGGTCAGCTCCAACAGCTCGAGGTAGCGGCCGGCCGTGCGCTGATCGAGGCCGGCGTCGGCGGCGAGATTCTTCACGTTCAGCAACTGGCCCGTGCGCAAGCCGGTAAGGCGCAGGGTGCGGCTGAACCCGCCAAGCTCAGCAAGCCGCGCCAGGTCGCGAATGTCGCGCTCGACGTACGTGGTCATGTATGCCGCAAACCAGCGCTGCGCGAACTCCGGCCGCCGCTTCAACACCACCTCCGGGAACCCGCCAAAGAAGATCCGCTCGTGTAATCGCGCCCGGTCATGCGAACGCGCAGGCGCCCCTCGGCGCTGCAAGCGGCGCACGGGCCGGCGCCAATCCTCGTCGCCGAGGAGGGCCTCAAGTACCGCGGCCGGACTCGGCCGTTCTTCCAGTTCGGCGAGGCTGAGGCCTTCGAGGTGGACGACATCGGTTCGCCCGGCCAAGCTCTCCGTCACCCCACGATGCGCGAGCACATTGGCCGAGCCCGTCAACAGAAAGCGTCCGGCCCGCCGCCGCCGATCGATGCTGCGCTTGAGCGCGCGCAGCAAATCCGGCACCCGTTGCACCTCGTCGAGAGCAACCCCATCGTCGAGTTCGGCCACGAAGCCGTCCGGATCGGCGCGCGCCGCCTCCCAGACCGCCAGGTCGTCGAGCGTGACATAGCGCCGCAGCACGCCATCGGCGACCAGCCGCAAGGCCAGCGTCGATTTCCCCACCTGGCGCGGCCCCAGCAACAGCACGGCCGGTAAGTCCCGCAGCGACCGCGCCACCACCGCTGCAATATCACGCCTGACCATGCTGGAAATTGTTACATCACAATGCAGGAATGTTCAACGCCGCGGCGAGCGGCGCGGGGTGGGCGTGATCGCGGCCGCACCCAGTTTGGCCGAACTTGCCGCGGTCAGTTTCGGTGAACCCACCACGGTCTCATAGCCCGGTCCCTTACACACCCGCTCGAGCTGGCCACCTCCGATCAGATCGAAAATGAGCACAGCGATGACGACGACACCTCCCGCCGACGACGAGGGGCGCGCCGCGCTGCGCCGCCTGGGCCTCTTTGGGTTGCTCGCCCGCTGGGGGGATGTGGCCACCGCGACTGGCTGCCCAGCGTCATCGCCTGCGAGCGGAGTGAACGCCAGTGTCGCTCCCTGCAACGCCGCTTGCACTTTGCCCATCTGGGCAGCTTCAAGCCGCTGTGCCACGCCGACTGGCTCCGGCCCAAAAAGATCGTCCTCGCACACCAGCACCGCCGCCCGGGGTATTGGCGCGAGCGAGCCGACGCCGCTAACCCGGCGATAGAGCCGCTCGGCTTGAGCTTCGCTGCTCGTCGCGGACGTGCCTGAGCCGGCGGCTCATCGCCAGGGCGGCCGGCTGGCAAAATGGGTCAGACTCCGCGGGACTTGCGGTACTCGGCTAAAGACATGGGGCCCTGCTGCCGCTTGGCCCTGGCCAGCATTCTGCGGAAGCGTGGGCTCTTCTCGAGCAGGTAATCCTCGATGTCACGGTCAGCGATGTGCTCGATCACAGCGGCGACCTTGCCATTCTTCGTCACGAAGACCGGCTCCTCCTCAACAGCCGCCAGATACTTGGCAAAATTGTTCCGCACTTCTCCCATAGGCGCAATCTTCATCGTTCCAACTCCTCGCAGTATTCCCGCGTTTCATCCTTATGCATGATCCGAAGCACGTCCACCCGCCGCTCTTGCTCGCGAACCGAGTAGAAGACCCGGTAGTCGGCCACCCGAAGGCGGTAGTCGGGTTCACTGACCCCTCGGAGTCGCTTGATACGGCTTCTGCTCTCCTTTGTCGGCTCGTGGGTCAGGTGCTTCTCCATCGCGTCAGCGATCTGCGTTGCGTCGTACTTCCGCAGCCCGTCCAAGTCCTCGATCGCCCCATGCTTGAGGACAATCTCATAAGGACGCATCGCAAAATCCTGCCATGATTATGCTACGTGGTCAAAGGGAAGGGCGACGCTCGGCGGTCGATGTCGTCTGGACGCGAGCCGCCAAGGCCCTTGGCATCGAGGTGAAAGCCGGCCGTGGTGGTTGCGGGCGGGAGTCGGTGTCGTGGCTGGCGCGCCGGCAGGTGGTGCCCCGGGATCGGCGGGTGCGCGACAAATTTGTGGGTAACGTGGTTCGGTGTTATGGCCGTCATTCCCGCGAAAGGCCGTCATTCCCGCGAAAGCGGGAATCCAGTTTGGCGTTTGGCGCTATGGACAAGC